>JAOACV010000089.1 GCA_026417675.1 Verrucomicrobiia bacterium | reverse complement strand
TCCTTATACTTCTTTATGGCCGCCGCCGAGGCCTTGGCGAGCGGAAAGAACCAGTTGCTCAAATCGAGACCGGGCTTCTTCCATAACTCCGCCCGCCTCGCCTCGCCTTCGCGCATAGCCCATTGCGTATGCTCGACGAGCTGGTCAAACTGATGCTTGAAACGACCCGCGTGGAGCGCGGAGTTCTCCGCGAAAAGGACGGGCGTGGTCGGAGTTGATCTGGGCGACACATTCAATGATCTCAGGAATTCCCTCATTGAATCGAGGTGGGACGAGCGACCGGTGCCATCACCTGCTTTAACAAGCATGAATCGCGACGGGAGTTAACCGACCAGCTTCTGTGCTCGCGCCAGCTCCGACTCAACGGCTGCCAGGGACGGTGTTGTGATCACACCCGGTGCTGCGCCGCCGACACGACCCTTTTCAGGCGCGGGCGGCCCGGAAACCTCCGGGTGGGCGCAGGCTTCAATGATCAGCGCGCGCGGCGCAATCAGGCTCGCGATCTCAGCGTCGCCGAACTCATCCAGCAACGCGAAGACGTTGCGGTAGATCGGCTCGCGCCAGAGACCCTCGCGCGGTTTGAAATAGCCGCTGACGCAGGCTGCGTGGATACGCGGGTCGGCAGCCGCCGCATAGAAGGCGATCAATCCGCCTTCGCCGTAGCCGGCGACCCCGATGGGTCTGGAAGCGCGGCCGTCGCGCCCGCCAGAGGCGGGAGGGACACCCGCGCTTCCCTGACCCACAAACCAATCCACCGCTGCCAGCACCTTGTGCACCTCGTAGCCAATGATATGCCGGCCCATCTCAAACGCGGCGCGATAGATGAACTCGCGGTGCGGCTGGTTGGTCATCCGGATCTTGGGATTACCAGAATAAGTAGCGCGCCGGTCCATCAACATCGGCACAAGAACGCGGCAGCCGCTCTCTGCGAGGAGAGCGGGAAACGGCTTGGTGATCGCGTCCGCTGGAGCGTCGCAATCCGGCAGCGCGACAACGTCTGCGACGGGCGGGCCGTTGGGTTGGAACAGCCAACCTTCCGCATCCACGCCCGGCAGCACACTCCAGCGCACGGCAAAGATTTTGTAATCCTTGCCTTCGCCCACTTGCCCCGAATGGGTTGGCGTCGCGAGCAAGTGCAACGCCGGCTCCGCCCGCTCATCCACCAAGCCGATGATGCGCTTGAACCGCTCGCGGTTCGGCTCGACGGACTTCACGTAGGCTTCGGGGGAGGAAAAGTCACGTTTCCACTTTGCGGCGCGGCGCTCGACGCTTGCCGCGAGTTCGCGGTCGAGAAAACGATCAATACCGGCAACCATCTCCAGCGAATAGTCATTGGTGCCGGTGAGCAACCGCGTGCCCGGCAACGGCCCGGCCAGCGCGGGGCTGATGAGGAGAAGCGATGTGACCCATGGGAGGTGTCGGAGAGTTTTCATGGCAGCTTGGAATTCAGCGTTTGAATGGTCCACGGCATCGGCAACTGGCAACGGCATTATGAACCGTGCCGTCTGTTAGAGTCCAGTCTTGAGGCGCGCCAACAGCGAGACGGAGTGCGGCATGGCCACCAGCGAGCCTTGGGTTTCGATCCCGCCTCGTGGCCTCGATACTACTGGCGCTGCGAAGGCGCGTTCATCTGGAGCCCCGGCGGCCGCCGGTATTTGGATTTCACGGGCAGCGTTGGTGGCTGCAGAATAAGCGGAAGCTGTCTTACGGAACCGTCTCGCGCGTCAGGGCGACGAGGTTCGTCCACATCTTGTCCGGCGTGTCAGATTTCAACAGCGTGTTGCGGGCTTTGGCCGTGCTGAACGTCTTCACCAACCCCGCCAACAGACGCAGATAAAACGCGCTGGCCGCGGTGGGAATGACCATGAAGAAAACAATCCTCGTCAGTTCGCCGTCGGGGGCGTCGAACTTCACACCCTTGGGATGCAGGCCGAGCGCCAGTGTAAGGCTGCCGGTATCAACGTTGCGCACGTGCGGGAATGCTATGCCTCGCTCGACCGCCGTGCTGACCATTGTTTCCCGGCGCAAGGCGAGGTCGGCCAACGTCGCCGCGTCATCAATAAAGCCGTTGGCCGCCATCAATTCCGCCAGTTCGGTGATCGTTTCGTCGCGTGTCTTGGCCTTGAGTTCCGGCAGCATCAGCGCGCGATCGGAGAAGCGCGCGATGCCGGTTTGCTGGGGGCGTTGCCCTGGCGGGCGATCCGGCCGTCTGGGCATCCCCTCCGCATGATAGAGGAACCGTCCGCAATTCGGACAAAAATGAATTTGCTCCGCAGCGCGGATTTCGTTGGCGAGGCCGGTGGCCACCGCCACGCCGCAGCCGGCGCAGTTATTGTTGCGCACAATCGGCACCACAACGAGCTGGCTGCGTTGCTGCAACTTCAGGTAGCGGGTGGCCAGATCTTCAGGCAACTTCGATCGCAGTTTGTCAATAGCTTCCTCCAGTTGCTTCAACCGGGCGCCCGGCTGCGATGCCTGCTGCTCTGCCAACGCGAAATTCAATTCCTGCAATTGGATCAAGTGATTCAACGTGTGTTTCATAAAAAGATCGTCCTCTTGGAAAACAGTCCGCACTCTAGCCGGTCGCGGCCCATGAGGGAATAGAGAAAGTGCGGCTCAGGCCGGTGTCAACCCGCGGGGTTGCTCCGCCGGGCAGTCGTGCCCGACGCAAAACGGACTCGCGACTTCGTTTGCTTGCATGACCGCTGTCCGGGTCTTTGTTCCTGTCACGCGCCTGCGCCAGAGCTACTGTCCCGATGTCCCCGATGCTCTCGCCGAGGCGTTCAACAGTGCCTGACGGGTGGAGACCTCCGGATAGGTCGCAGCGAGTTCGCGGATGAACTTGGCAGTGTCGGGGTCGGCGATGCGGCCCAGCGCCTCGGCGGCCGCGTAGCGGGTGTCGGGCGCGTTCTTCAGGTCGCGAACAATTTCCAGCAACACGGGCACGGCGCGTTGGTCGCCGATGCGACCCAGAGCCCACGCCACACATGCGCGCCAGCAGGGCGTTAGATCGTTGTGCAGGAACAGGCAGCCGGGGCCCAGCGGGTCGGGATAACCGGAAGCTGCTTCGGGATCTGATTGTTTCAGCGCGGCGATGAGCGCGTCGGCGGACTTTGGGTCGGCGAGATTGCCGAGGGCGCGCGCGAGAAAAAAGCACACCCAGTTCTTGGTTGGCAGTTTTTGAACCACCGGGATGCCCGTGTCGAAGACGCGTGGGATGTCATCGTTCGGTCTTGCTAAGTAGCGCTCGAACGCCCTGCGCACGCGGACTTCGTATTTCCGGTCGCGGCAGACCATCGAAAGGATTTGCGCGGCGCGGTTTTCAACATCGGGCTTGCCGCCCCAAGCTTGATGCGTCGTGGCAATCGCGTCGGCAATCTCCGGCACCTTCGCTGCTTGCGGGTCGCCCAAGATGGCCAGACAGGTTTCAACCACGCAAGCTTCGGCGCCGCTGCGACGAATCAGCCGCCCGAAGAGGGTTTCGCAATCGTCATTCTCCGGCAGCAGCGCGCGGTCGGTGTCGGTGGGCGTGGAGCGAATGATGTGCGGCACGGTGGCGCCGGCGCGCGCTGAACCCATCGCATCAAGCGCTTCGACGATGAGGTAATGAACCGGCGAGGCATGGCAGGCCATCAATGCGCTATGGTCGCCATACCAGTAGGTGTATTGTGGATAATCCTTCAGCCGCGCAAAGGCGCTGATCAGCGCCGTCTCCGCCGCCGCCGTGCCGATGCGGCCCAGTGCCTCCACGCAGGCTTCGGCCAGGAAAAGGTTGCCCGTTGCGGGGTCGCTGTGCCGGCCAAGCGTCTCGGCCAGCAACGGCACGGCGCCCGTATCCTTCATGCCGCCGAGGGCGCGCGTGACGGCCTGCAACGTGCGCGGGTTCACTTCCGCGAGGGAATTGAATTTCGCCCCGTCGCCGTGGTGCGTTTTGCGCCATTCCGGGAACGGATTCTTGTCGCGCTCGCGGGCCAGCCAGTCGCGCAGCGCCGCCCGTGCCGCCTCGCTGCGGCCGATGTGTCCCAGCGCCACTGCCGCGCGCCGCACCCGATCGCGATCAGGGCTCGCAACGCGCGCGACGAGATCGGCTTCGATTGTTTCCCACGCCGTGTTTTGGAACCAGTCGCGCCAACGCAGCGCTTGGGCGTTTCGCGCCCCGATTTCACCAAATGCATTGAACGGTTCCGTGTGACCGGTGAGGTTTTCGAGCGCAACGGCTGCGGCCTGCGCGACCAATGGATCAGGGTCGCTCAGCGCCTCCAGCAGCGGCGGCACCGACTCCCGCGTGCCGCATGCGGCCAGAGCCATCGCCGTGGCCACACGCAGTTCGCGGTTTTCGTCGCGCAAGCAGCCAGCCAGGGCGGGCGCGGCTATGGGATCGCGGAAAATCGCCAGTCTTTGGATTGCGGAAAGCTTCAGTCCAACGTCGGCACCCTTGAGTTGAGCGATCAGCGCGGCGACCTCCTGCGCGCCCCTCGGGGTCGGACCAGACGAGATCGTCTGCTCCACGGCGTGGCGGTTGATGCCGGCCACTTCCCGGAAACGGTCGAACTGCAGTTCCATCAAACCGGTGACGGCGGCGTTGTTGCCGCGGAAGCGGTGTGGCTGCCCTTCGCCGAGCAGCTTCAGCGGCCTTGTCCGCATTGCCTGCATTGCCCCGGACAGCGCCGGCGGCGCAACCTGCCGCGGCTGATGGCAACCCACGCAGCCGCGCTTCTCGCCGGGCCGCACGTAAATCCATGACATCTCGTTCAACTCGCTGCGACCTTCGGCGTCCACGGCCTGGAGTGCAATCGCGGTGTCGGCGGGCACCTCGACCGCAAACGATCCGTCCGGGGCCAGCGGCACAGTGCCCAGCTCGCGCACGTCGCTGCCGGCGTGGACGATGTAGGAGTGCGATGAGCGCATCGTCAGCCCCTTGCCGGCCAGCACACGGACCGCGCGCACGTGCTGCCAGCCGGCGGTGGTGTTCTTGGTGAAGCGGCAGTTCTGGCAAAACAGCACGCCCGTCGCGCGCAGCTCGTCTGATTGCTTCGGCATCACCTTTGTCGCCAGCAGCGGCGGCTTGGCACGCGCGCCAAGATAGACCGGCGAATGCAGCGGCTCGTCGGGCGAGTCGAACACGACCACGACTTCATCACGTTTGGTCTGCGGGTCCACGATGGCGATCTTCTCGTAGCTGTAGTCCTGAATGGTGCGCTTTTGTTTCCTGACCACCTTTTCAACCGGTGTTTTCTTCGGCACCGTGCAGAGCAAACGGCCGTCGGGCAGCGCCGCCACGTCGCCGGCCTCGATGCCGATGTTTTGGATGTCCTGCGCGGCGCTGCCGGGCCGGCCAACGGCGATGCCCGTGTGGGTCACATACGCCACGCGGCCGTCCGGCATCGGCGCGGGGCTGCCGCAATGAAACGCCCGCAGCCGGGCGCCATACTCTGGTCCGAGATCGAGGCCGAACTCCGTGTAACCCCCCGTGCCGTCGGGATGGACCGCGTGCAGCAGCGTCTCGACCTTGGCGCGGTCGAAGAAGTTGTCGGAGCGGATGAACAGAATGCGCCCGTCGGCCAGCACCTCCGGCTCGTTGTCAAAGATGAACGTGTGGGTCAGCGGCCGAATGTCGCTGCCGTCGGCGTTCATCGCGAACAACGCGCGCGAGGGCGGGTTGTGATACTCCTCAAAGGTGCCGATGCGCGTCGAGGTGAACGCGATGCGGCCGTCGGGCAGTTCCACCGGATCAATATCGTGAAACGGCCCGTCGGTAAGTTTTTGGGGTTTGCCGCCACTGGCGGGTAGCTTGTAAATGTGAAAGAATGGCTCGCCATCAAAAGCCATCGAGACGTAAATCCATTGGCCGTCAAATGACACACTTGGCGAACCGAGCGCCCCCTTGCCCGCGTCAAGCAACACGCGAGGTTTCACGCCAGGCTTGGCCGGCGTCAGCACAAACAACTTCCGGCCGACCTTCATCGGCGTGGGCAGGTCGTGCTCTGGGAACGCGCGCGAATCGCGAGGGTTGAAGATGGTGACGTTGAGGCTGTCGTAAGCGTTGCCTTTGTGCTCCAGCGGGCGATACAAACTGCAGTCTTCGCCGACAAAGATGATCCCCTCCGGCCACACATAGTCCGCCGGCGGCTTGACCTCAACCACCTCGCGTGGGATCGGCCGGCCGCCACGCCGCGCCACGAGCTTGTGGCGCTCAATTTCCTGCGCCGTCGCCTTGCGCGCCTCATCCTGCGGTTCGCCCGCTGGCACAAGGGCGCCGCGGGCCGCCACCTTGCCCCACGGCCGAATGCCAAACTCGCCCACCACATGCGCCGCCTGCCATTTCTTGTCGTCAAAACCGGGCTGTTGCCAGTTGGACACTTCCGCGCCGTTGCATTTCCAGTTCTCGTCGCTGATCAGAACGACTTCGTTGCCGTCAGCCAGCCGCGCGACCAGCTTCACGATCAACGCGGCAGCACCGGGCATGGTGTTGACGGCCTCCACCGCCACGACGTTGCGGCCCAACACCAGCATCGCAGCCACGTCGAACCATTTCGGCTGGTTCCATTTGTTCGGATCGGGGTGTCCCTCGCCCGCCAGTTTGCCGTTGATGTAGACGGTGTAGAGATTGTCCGCCGTGATGACCATCTCCGCCGACCTCACCTGCGCCCGCGCCGGCAGCGTCAGTGTCCCGCGGAAATAGTGCACGCCGGCACGGAAACTCTGCGACAACGGCATCGGCTCGCGCGAATACCAAATCCACTTCGCCCCCTCAAATGTCGGTGCCGTAGCGGCTCCCAACGCCACACAGCCGGGCAATATTAGCGTCACCGTCGCAGGAATCAGTCGGGTCAGTTTCATAATTTAATTGTAGCCTTCTTACTGAAGTTGCATATCCACCCACGCCTTGGTCTTCTTCATCTCGGCGGGGTCGGGTTTGATGTGCTCGATGATGCAGGGCAGGGGACGGCGGAGTTTGCGGATTTCAGAGATAAACAGCGGGTAGTTCATCTCGCCGCCGCCGGGGCCTGGATAAGTTACGGTCTTGCCATCGGCGCCGAGCTTCATGTCCTTGAAGTGGGCGAGGTGGACGCGGGCGCGAAGTTCGCGGAAGAGGCGACGCATTTCCTCCTCGCGCTTTGGGTAGAGGTCGGGCGAAATGAAGTTTGGCGGGTCCAGCACGAGGCCGACGCGGTCGGCGGGGAATGGGGCGAACACTTCCTTCGCCATCTCCAGCGTGCCAACGACATGCAGGAAGAACGGTTCGAAAGCGACACGACCGCCGATGGGGTCGAGCGCCGGCAGGACGACCTCGCGAATGGCGCGTTGAAGTTGCACAACGGCCTCCGGCGTGTGGTTGCGCGGGTCGGTGCCGCGGAACTGCGGCGAATAGCTGCCGCTCCAAGTAACAAACTGGCGGCAGTCGAACCATCCGGCGTTCTCGGCGACGAGTTTCATTGTCGCGATGCTTGACCTCATGAAACTGGTGTCGTCCGGCCGCAGGAGATTGAAGTAGGTGCCGAACGCGGCGGTTCTCAAGCTTAGTTCCTTCAGCATGTCGGCGAGCGATTTCAGCTCGGCGGCGGTGGGGTGAAAGAAAAATGTGAGCTGTATCGTGTCGAAGCCGGCGTCGGCGATGGCCTTGGCGTTCTTGTGGAGTTCGGTGGCGGAAGCAGCCTGCAACATCATGCCCAAGCGGATGTTATCTTTCGCGGCTTCGGCTCCAACCGTTTCTCCCGCACCAATGCCAGCGACAGTGGCTCCGACGGTGCCGAGGAATCTACGGCGCGAAATCAGTGTCGTGTTCACGATTGTCTCCTTTCGCTTT
>JAOACV010000899.1 GCA_026417675.1 Verrucomicrobiia bacterium | reverse complement strand
CTCCCGCACGACGCTGGCCTCGCTCTCCACCAGCGCGATGAGGTCGTCGTCATAAACGAACTTTTTGGCGTCGCCGATCTTCTTGAAGCCGACGAAGACGCGGTTGATCTCCTCCTCGCTGAGTTTGAAGCCGAGGTGTCGCAGCCGGCGGCTGAGGGCGTTGCGGCCGCTGTGCTTGGTCAGCGGCAGCTCGGTCTCGCCCCAGCCAACATCGTGCGGGTTCATGATCTCGTAGGTCTCGCGCTTCTTGAGGATGCCGTCCTGGTGGATGCCGGCGGAGTGCGCGAAGGCGTTCTCGCCGACGATGGCCTTGTTGCGCTGCACGATGAAGCTGGTGTGGCGGCTGACCAGCCGGGAGGCCCGGACGATCTCGCGCGTGTCAAGGTCGGTGTGGACGTTGCGGAAGTAATCGCGCCGCGTCCGGATGGCCATGACGCACTCCTCCAGGCTGGCGTTGCCGGCGCGCTCGCCGATGCCGTTGATGGTGCACTCGATCTGCCGCGCGCCGTTGGCGACGCCGGCCAGGCTGTTGGCGACCGCCAGACCCAGGTCGTTGTGGCAGTGGACGCTGATGATGGCCCTGGCGCCGATGCGGTTGCGGAGGTGGCGGATGACCGCGCCGAACTGCTCCGGCATGGCGTAGCCGACCGTGTCGGGGATGTTCACCGTGGTCGCGCCGGCCTCAATCACAGCCTCGACGACCTCGGTGAGGAAGTTCAGCTCCGTGCGCGCCGCGTCTTCGGGCGAGAATTCGATGTTGGCGCAGAGTTGCCGGGCGCGTTTGACGCCCTCAACGGCCAGCCGCAGGATCTCCGCCTCGGCCTTGCCGAACTTGTATTGGCGGTGGATGGGCGAGGTGGCGAGGAAGACGTGGATGCGGCCGAGCTTGCCGGCCGGTTTGATCGCCTTGCCGGCGGCCTCGATGTCCTTGGGCACGCAGCGCGACAGGCCGCAGATGACC
>JAOACV010000898.1 GCA_026417675.1 Verrucomicrobiia bacterium | reverse complement strand
CAGGCCACGGCCTCAGCGCGGCTGATCGTCGCGGCAAAAAGCGTGTTGTTCGGGTCGGGGACCACGCCGGCCGCCACGGCTTTCTTCGCTCCAGCTCGCCCACGTCCGCCGCCGTAGGGCGGATGGACGGCGCTGCGACCGTCGCCGGAGTAAGCCAGCAGCATGTCACCGTTAGGCAACGCGGCCCAAGCAGGCCGGTTGTCGAGGATATTGTCGGAGCGCGGCACCCAAATCGGTGGAAGCCACGCCTCGCCATCCATACGCGTGACGAACTCGCAAAAGACGGGCCCAACGCCCACGCGCCATTCGCCGCCAGGCGGCCGGCCGCGGAACGCGAGCCAGACCCTGCCCTGCGCGTCGGTGGCGAGCCGCGGGTAGCACGGGGCCATCTGCTGGCGTGCGGCGCGCGTGCCGCCGCCGGAGGATTGCGCGCCTTTCCCCTTCCCTTTCCCTTTGCGAGCGGGCAGAGGTTGCGCGGCGAGGATTTCAGGAGGCTCCAGCCATTCCACGGCGTTGCGGAGAACTTTCGAGCCGAGCGTGCGACCGCCGGTGAAGATGGGGATGCCGAACTTCTTGAGCGCGCCATGGTCTTTGGCCCAGTTCTCGCCGCTCTGCTCCCAGACGATCCACAGACTGCCCTCGCCGTCGTAGGCGAGCGACGGGCGGACCTCGAAGTTGAGCGTCGCCACGACGGGCATCGCCTTGCCGAACTTGCCGTCAGCGCCGCGCAGCGCGAGGTAGATGTCGTGGTCGCCCTTCTCGTAGGTGTCCCACGCGATGGCGACGTTGCCTTTCCTGTCGGCGGCGATGGCGGGGTCCCATTCGTTGGCGGGCGTCGCGGCGACGGCTACCGGCGCGCCGAACTTGTCGCCGTCCTGCGTCGCAGCGAAGACGTCGAAGCTCTGGCCGCGACCGCCCATCCATGGGACCACGACTTTGCCGCTCGCATCCGTCGTAGCGG
>JAOACV010000897.1 GCA_026417675.1 Verrucomicrobiia bacterium | reverse complement strand
TGTATGCGGTCCGCTCCCGCCTCTCCATAGCTATCTCATTCGCTTCGGCGGTGTGTTCAACCGTTCCCGGTTTTTCCCGGTTTTTCCCGGAAACACCCGAAAACGGGAAAATCCGGGAAATTCCGGGAGTCCCGGTTTTTCCCGGAAATCTCGGCTCTCCCCCCCCTTTAGGGGGGGGAGCCGGGACCGGGAAAACCGGGAACCGGTTCCCCAGGCCAAAAAATTCCGGGCCTGCCATCACCCTCCGTCTGGGACGATCCAGACTATGCGGCGGCCTGGGCGGACACATGAAAGGAGACCGCATTGGCATCGCTCGCCTGGACAGCCAGATGTGTGGCGTGGCTACCAGCGCGCGCCAGACGTAGAGGCCCGCTGATGCAGGCTGGCAGAAAACCTACCATCGGCCGCCTGGTGTTGATGCAGGCGCGCTTCTACCGCACCGGGGCCGAGCCGCTCGATGTCGGCAAGTGGAACGCCGGCCGGCAGCGGGTGGCCATCGCCCATGCGGCATCGGCCGGGGCCGGACTCAACCTGCAACACGGCGGCAGCATGATGGCCTGGTTCTCCCTGCCCGCGTCCCTTGAGCTTTACACGCAGGCTTGCGGACGGCTGCACCGGCAGGGGCAGGCGAACACGGTCGTCATCCATCACCTGGTCGTCGCCGACACCATCGACGAGACGGTTTTCTCCCTGCTGCGCGACAAGGCGGATGTGCAAAACCGGCTCATCCGCGCCCTGCAGGAAAGGTTAAGCCAATGCTAACAGGATATTTGCTAAGGTTGGTGGCGATGACTTGTAACCGGAGAGCGATCCCATGCCACGCCTGACCGCCGACCAGTGGGCCACCGTCCGCGCCCAGCGCGAGGCCGGGGCGTCCTTCCCAGAATTGGCAGAGCGCTTCGGCGTCAGCCACACGGCCATCATCAAGCGGGCGAAAAAGGAAGAGTGGGCGGACGGGCAGGACG
>JAOACV010000896.1 GCA_026417675.1 Verrucomicrobiia bacterium | reverse complement strand
TGGAAATCCTCCAACTGCGCCTGGCGATGCGTCGCAAACACATTCTGGCAGACGATGACCTCCGGGTTGCCGGCCTTCAGGCCGAGGCAGGACGCCTTTTGCATGGAAGCGATCTCGCTGCCGGTGTGCCCGCCGAAGGCGTCAATGTCCGCCTCGTTCCACGGCTCGAACGCCTGGACCTTTCCGCGCCACCGCGCCGCCATCGCGCGATAGAAACGATACGCATCGCGCAGATCGGCCGGGAACCGTTTCGGATCGGCGTTTGCCCACTGCGGCGTGCTGTGATTGACCTGCAACACCCGCAATCCCGCGCCCGACAACGCCGCCGCCGAGGCGTCGTAACGGGTGACGCCGGTTTTCACCGCGCCCGCGCGCGGTTCCATCTCGCCCCAACTCAGCCGGTCGCGCGTCCAGTTCAACCCCGCCAGCGCGCACAGGCTGGACACCGCGCTCATCTGCTGCGTCGGATAAAACCACGCCATCGCCGTGTCGCTGGCGACAGGCGAAGTCCGCGGCGTCGGCGCCCTGAGCGGTTCGATGACGCCGAGCGAAATCCATTCCTTCCCGGCCGCGCCGTCGCGCCGCAGACGATACCAACCCACCGGCAGCGGGCCGAGGTCCAGTTTGCCGCCGGCCTCGCGCGCCTCCGCAATCTTGCGATCCTCGTAATCGAACGCGCGCCAGACGCTTCCGCCCGCGGCATCCACAGGCACCACCACTTTTTCGCCGGCCAGAAAAATGTTGCCCGGATGACCCGGCAGCGGCTTGGGCAGCGTCCGCGACGCGCCCTGCGCGGCGACGCCACTGGAGCAAAGAACCGCCACCGCGCCCAACCGCGCCAGCCAGCAGGCCATCAGAACGCGGCGCGGCGCAGCGGGCATCGGTACGACACTGCGCGGCAAAGGACCGGCGTTCACCGATAAGGTCGCTCGGCGCGGCATTCGCGTCGCTGACCTGCTGCCCGGAGCCGAGGAGGAGC
>JAOACV010000895.1 GCA_026417675.1 Verrucomicrobiia bacterium | reverse complement strand
GCCTGCATGCTCTCCGAGACGCCGGCGTTGTTTGGCTTGGTCTATGTGTTGCTGGGCGGGGATGTGAAACCGGCGGCGTTTTTCATGTCCTTCGCGCTCACCTGCATCGCCGCGCACTACGCGACACGCATTCGGCCGACAGCGTAACGCGGACACTCCTGTCCGCGCTGTTCTCGCGCCACGCAACGCCGCGGGCAAGAGCATCCGCGTTACGGCAGGAACGTCTTCCTCTTCAGTTTATCGGGCAGGTATTTTTCGAGGACGAAATTCAGGCCGTGTTTGGCGAACGCCTGTTGCTCGACGCGGACGCCCATCTTGAGCATTTGCTCGATCGCTTTCTGCCATTCCACGTGGTGTTTGATGAACGGGTCGTTCTTGAGCGCGTCCTGCGCGCGCTTGATGTCCACCTCCTCCAGCGGATGAGTGGCGTCCTCCAGATCGTAGTCAATAATATCTTGCGGCGTCACGCCGAGGTAGCGGGCTTGCGGGACGCAGAAGAACTTGTTGATGTGGGCCGCCTGGCCGGAGCCGACCTTGAGGGTGCGATAGATGTTGCCGTAACCGTAGGGGTCGCCGTCGGTGAACGCGAGGACATCGAGGCCTTGGTCGTCGGCGAGCCGCCGGATGAACCGCCGGCAGGCGCGGGTGGGCACGCCGCTCATCGAGACGAGGATGCAGTTGGCGGTCTCGTAGTATCGGTGGTGGACGAGACGTTGGAAGAGCGAGCTGGTCTCGACGGCGAGCACGAACTTGGCTTTCGTCTCGAACCGCAGGTGCTCGACCTGACTGGGAATGCTCCACGCGCCGGTGCCGAGCCGGGCACAGTTGATGCGAATCTCCTCGCCCGTGGCCGGGTCGCGGTCAATGACCAGCAACGGGCCGGTGACCTCGCCGCCGCGCTCTTCGGGGATGTAGCCGAGTTGCTCGCGGTTGACGCCGAGCATCGCCTCCATGTCGAGCCGCGCCTGGGTGCCGATCTGTTTGAGGCGGGCGCCTTTGGCCC
>JAOACV010000894.1 GCA_026417675.1 Verrucomicrobiia bacterium | reverse complement strand
GAGATGTGTATAAGAGACAGACCTGGATCACCACTGCTGCCGAAACCGCGCGACGATGGGAGGGACTGCGCGTTGAGCCTGCTCGGGACATCAGCGTCCATCCGCAAGCGCGCTGGCCCGCCCTCGCGGCGGCCGGCGTGCCGGTCGTCGAGATCAAGCGCGCCCAGCCGCGCGTCGAAGAAGCGTTCATCTCGCTGATCGCCGGCCGACAACGCAAGGCGGAATGAGCCCATGGATGCCATCGTCACCGAAAACCTGACCAAACGCTTCGACACGTTCGTCGCGGTAGATCACATCCACTTCCGCGTGGCGCGCGGAACGATCTTCGGCTTCCTGGGGCCGAACGGATCGGGCAAAACCACCACGATCCGCATGTTGCTGGGGTTGCTCCGGCCGAGCGAAGGCCGCGCCGCCATCCTGGGCTACGACTGCATCCGCGAGACCGACCGCATCCGCCAGCGCGCCGGCTACGTGTCGCAACGTTTCAGCCTCTACGACGAGCTGACCGTGGCCGAAAACCTGACCTTCTACGGCCACACTTACGGCGTGATCGGCCGGCGCCTGGCCGAACGCCGGCGCTTCATCCTGGAGATGGCCGGATTGAAGGGCCGGGAAGGCGAACTAACCCGCAATCTGTCCGGCGGCTGGAAGCAACGCCTGGCGCTCGGCGTAGCGATCTTGCACGAGCCGGAGATCCTTTTTCTGGATGAACCGACCGCCGGCGTGGATCCGGTCTCGCGGCGCCAATTCTGGGAACTGCTCTACACGCAGGCCGCCGGCGGCACGACCATCTTCGTTACCACGCATTACATGGATGAAGCCGAGCAATGTCAGGCGCTCGCCTTCATCCATCGCGGCCAGATCGTCGCGCAAGGCAGTCCGGCCGAGATCAAGGCGCAGCAGATGCGCGGCCAGGTGCTCGAAATCGAGTGCCGGCCCACCGCGCTCGCGCTGCCAGCGTTGAAACGCCTCGGCATCTTCGAGGAAGTGGCGCTCTACGGGG
>JAOACV010000893.1 GCA_026417675.1 Verrucomicrobiia bacterium | reverse complement strand
CCCGCCGGTTCAAGCAGCCGGTGATGCCGATGGAGCGGCTCAGGACATTCGTGCGCGACAAGCGCATCAAGATCGCCATCCTGACCGTGCCTGCCATCGTGGCGCAGGAGGTGACCAACAAACTCGTCGCCGCGGGCATCACCGGCATTCTGAATTTTTCACCGATCATGCTCCAGGTCCCCGAGCATGTCAGCGTCAACAACGTCAACCTCGCCAGCGAACTGGAGAACCTATCCTACTTCATCAAGAGGTGAGCGGGCGCTGCCATCGCGCGAGCAGTTCGTAGAGCACAATGGAGACGGTCATGGCGACGTTGAGGCTGTTAGTGATGCCGCGGACGGGCAGCTCGGCGACGTGGTCGGCGGCGGCCAGCAGTTCGTCGCGCACGCCGGCGCGCTCGTGGCCGAAGACGGCGATGAGGGGGAAGCGATACGGCACCTCCAGATACGGCATGCTGCCAGCGGCCTGCTCGAAAACCACCAGTTGATTGCCCGCGCGCTGCAACTCGCGCAGGCGGGGCATGGGATCGTCGTGTTTCTCCCATGGCACGGTCTCCAGACTGCCGCCAACGGCCGTCTTGCCGATCTGCTGCGCGGCATGGATGCTTTGCACGGGTGTGCCAGTGATGCCGCTGAGGATGAGCCGCTCGATGTTGGCGCAGTCGCAGACGCGGAAAACCAGTCCGACGTTTTGCAACGAGCGGACGTTGTCGAGCACGACGGTCACCGGCATCCGCGTGGCCTCGATGGCTGCCCGGTCGGGTCGCGAGGCGACCAGTTCGGCGGTGGTGTAACGGCGTCGGGTCATGGCAAGAGGTTGTAGCCGCTGACGAGCGCGATGACAAGCGGAGCGCGAGCTGTCATCCGGCTATGTCGGGGAGCGTTTGGGCAAAGTTGGATCGCGTTCGGAGAACGCGATGCCTGCATATTGCAAGGATCATCGCGTTCGGAGAACGCGATCCACCAATATGAATTCTTCGAAGGAGGTCGCTTGCAGCTTCAGAGCATCATTCTCCCTTGAGC
>JAOACV010000892.1 GCA_026417675.1 Verrucomicrobiia bacterium | reverse complement strand
AGATGTGTATAAGAGACAGGTCATTCCCCATGTGGGGGCGATCGGTTTCGACTCAGGTGGAGCGTCGAGAGTGGCGTGCCGAGGACGCCGGTTGGCCTCGCTAAAAAACCGGCAAACAACACAAGAGCCAACGAAGAATTGGCCCTCGCTGCTTAATTGACAGCGACGTTGCGCCGGCGACACCTGCTAGCCGGACGCAGCGACGACAGCAGGTGTAGGCCGAAGCTGGGTCGCCGGGCGGAGGCCGAAACCATCCCGTGGCGGCTGGTCTGCGGAGTTGCCTGCTTGCCGGCGGCTCCGCGGGCGAGACTCAAGCGCAAGCTACGCACGTAGTCACGCTCGGCAATCTGTCTGAGGACGTGGGTTCAATTCCCACCGCCTCCACCATTTTCTTCCAGAGCAACCGCAAAGCCCCTGCGAACCGCAGGGGCCGCGCGGGCGTCAACATGAGCGGGTTCTTCTACAACCTCGGTCGTCGTATCGGCCGCGCTGCGGTGCCGACCATTCGCAAGTCCAAGTGGATTTGGGAGGGCCTGACCGGCACGGACGAAGAAGCGTTGCGCGCCGAGGCGTCGTTCGGCAGCGCGCTGGCCGTCGAGCTGCGGGCCGCCACGAAGCCTGTCGGCGATCCGCAGGTGACGGCCCTCGTGAGCGACCTGTGCCAACGGCTGAAGGTCTGCGTGAGAGACAAACGCCGCGCTTTCCGATGCGAAGCGATCCGCGACGACTCTCCCAACGCGATCGGCCTGCCCGGCGGGTTCGTCTTCGTGAGCGACTCGTTGGTGAATCTCTGCGAACGCCGCCCGGACGAACTGGCTTTTGTCATCGGCCATGAGATGGCGCACATCATTCGCCGGCACGCATGGAACCGGATGCTGAACCAGGCGGCGTCGCGCGCCGTGTCGGTCCTTGCCGCGCGCGCCGGTCCGTTGGGCGGCTGGCTGCGTCAGAACGGTCTGGCGCTTCTCCAGAGCGCGCATTCACGGGACAGCGAACTGG
>JAOACV010000891.1 GCA_026417675.1 Verrucomicrobiia bacterium | reverse complement strand
ACGGCAAACCCCACCAGACCTACGTCAATAACCTCAACAAGGCGCTCGAAGGCTATCCGCAGCTCCAAGGCAAGCCGATCCAGGATCTGCTCCGCAATCTCAACGACATCCCGGAGGCCATCCGGACCGCGGTGCGGAACAATGGCGGCGGCCATGCCAACCATTGTCTGTTCTGGATCTTCATGAGTCCCGACGGCGGCGGCGAGCCGAAGGGCGCGTTGGCCCAGGCCATCAACAAGAAGTTCGGCAATTTCGCGGCCTTCAAAGCGCAGTTCAGCGACGCGGCCATTAAGCAATTCGGCAGCGGCTGGGCGTGGCTGGTGCGCGACAAGTCAGGCGAGCTGCTGATCCGCTCGACGCCCAACCAGGACAGTCCGGTCTCCGACGGCCAGACGCCCTTGTTGACGCTCGACGTGTGGGAGCACGCCTACTATCTGAAGTATCAGAACAAGCGCGCCGATTACGTCGCCGCGTGGTGGAACGTTGTCAACTGGTATGCCGTGGCCAGTGCGATGGATGCGTAAGGGATCTTTCGCGCCAGTCTTGGCCAAGCGCGGGCGTCGAGTGGCTCGACGACGCCCCGACTTTTTTCCTGCCAAAATCGAAAAAAGTTCCTGCACGACGAACGCTCGCGGGGTAGGTGAATGTCATTTGGCTAGGCCCGTTCGAGGGCTGGATATGCATCCTCGGTTCTCCTTGGGTTGGCTGTGGTCTTCGGGCGGAACCCAAAGGTTGTAGTTTGACCGGCTGGGCATCGGCATTGGTTTTCGGCGCTAAAGTTGCCCGTAGATGGAGGCACAAGGGCCGGCCTGCGCTCACCGAACGCGCGTCTGGCTACAAACCCGCGATTGATCCCCCAACGTTTACTGTCCATGAATCCAGACGCGCGCCGGAGCGCGCGCGTCTCATCAATTGTGTTGCCAATCGCGCCGCGAGGTTGAAAACTTTCGAGTGTCATGATTGCCACCGTTCTTCTTGCGACTGCCACGCAACTGACCACCACCGGCATCACCGGCTTGACGGAACCGCCGGTGGT
>JAOACV010000890.1 GCA_026417675.1 Verrucomicrobiia bacterium | reverse complement strand
CACGGCTCTCGCGCCAATACTTCACGGCCGCGCCCAACGCCAGCACCGCCATGGCAGCCAATACCACCGCGCGCTCCTTCGGCGTCAGCCGAAAACACGCGATCAAATATTCCAAGTCCTCGCGCTTCATGGCAACCCGCGGGAGTCCAGCCTTTCGGCTGGCACCCGCCCAAGCAAGCTAAGGCTTGGATTCCAACAGTCAACACATCTTTGGCCCGCGCAGGGCGCGGCGTGGCCGTCAATTGGCAACAATATTGACCAGCTTGTCCGGCACCACAATGACCTTGCGAATCGTCTTGCCAGCGGTGTGCTGCCGGACCTTCTCATTGGCCCGCGCCACTGTCTCCAGTTCGGACTGTGGCAAACCCGCCGCCACTTTGACACGGTCGCGGACCTTGCCGTTGACCTGCAAGACGACCTCGACCTCCTCCGTCACCAGCAGCGCCGCGTCGTAGGTGGGCCACGGTTCGTAGGCGAGCGACTGCCCGTGGCCGAGCATCGCCCACAGTTGCTCGCCCAAGTGCGGCGCGAACGGGGATAGCAGCAGCACGAACGGCTCCGCCAAACGCCGGGGGAACGGCTGGCCGGCAGCCACGCCGCGCATGGCCTCGTTTACAAACTCCATCATCCGCGAAATGGCGGTGTTGAAACCCATTACCTCCAGATCGTCCGTCACCGCCTTGATCGTGGCGTGCATCCGCTTCAGTTGCTCCGTGGTCGGCTCCACGTCGCGAATCGCCGGCGACAGTTGCATCGCCGCGAGCGCCTGTTCCGCCGGCGTGCCCGCCGCTACCGACTGCTCGAACTGCTCCTGCGAATCCTCGCCGACGTAGAGCCGCCAGACACGCGCGAGAAACCTGTGCACACCCTGGATGCCCTCGGTGCTCCAGGGTTTGGTGTCGGCCAGAGGTCCCATGAACATTTCGTAGAGCCGCATCGAGTCCGCGCCGTAGTCGCGCACGACCTCATCGGGGTTGATGACGTTGCCACGGCTCTTGCTCATCTTCTGGCCGTCCCCGCCGAGAATCATGCCTTGGT
>JAOACV010000088.1 GCA_026417675.1 Verrucomicrobiia bacterium | reverse complement strand
TTGACCCGCTGGCTACCGCGAAGATCGAGGAGCTGATCCAGGACCTGAAGAAGGACTACACGATCGTCATCGTCACTCACAACATGCAACAAGCCACGCGGTGCAGCGATTTCACCGCGTTCTTCTATCTCGGCCGGCTCATCGAGTTCGACAAGACCGAGAAGATCTTCACCGACCCGGCCAACAAACAAACCGAGGATTACATCACGGGAAGATTTGGGTAATCTGTGACTCGTGGCTCGTGATTCGTAATCCGTCCGAATCACGAATCACGAATCGCGAATCACGACAATGGAACTGCACTTCGACCAGGAACTCGGCGAACTGAAGGAGCGGTTGCTGCTGCTCTCGTCGCTGACCGAGGAAAGCGTCGCGCTGGCGCTCAAGGCGCTGGTGGACCGCGACGACGCCGTCGCGCGCCGGGTCATCGCCGGCGACGAGCAACTGGACCGGCTGGAGATGGAGATGGACGAGCGCGCCATCCAGCTCATTGCGTTGCGCCAGCCGAAGGCCAAGGACCTGCGGTTCATCGCCATGGCCATGAAGATTTCCAAAGAGTTGGAACGCATCGGCGACCAGTCCGTCAGCATCGCCCATCGCGCCTTGGAACTGAACAAGGAGCCGCCATTGAAGCCGCTGACCGACATCACGCGCATGGCCGAGATGGCCCAGGCGCGGATCCGCCAGGTCCTTGACGCGTTCGTGTATCAGAAAACCGCCGTCGCGCTGGAACTCATCAAGCAGGACGACGAGCTGGACCAGTTGAACCGGCGTGTGCATCGCGAACTGACCGACCTGATGATCGAGGACCCCGCCACGATCACCCGCGCGCTGAGCCTGATGACCGTCGCGCGCAAGCTCGAACGCATGGGCGACCACACCACCAACATTGCCGAGGACATCATCTACCTCTACGAGGGCCGCGACGTCCGCCATCATCACCCGCCCGCGTAGGCGGCCCGTTACTTGCTCTGGAACCGGAACGTGAGGTCGCCGTCTGCCGACGGCGGGTTCGCCTCGGCCTCCCGGCTGCGGCGGAGCAGGACTTGGACGGACTGGTTGTCCGGATGTTTCTCGTTGAGCCGGCTGAAAATCGCGACCGCTTCCTGAAACGCGCGCGACTGGTAGGCGGCCAGACCGGCCTCGTATGCGGTCTTGAAGGCGATGATTTCGTCCGGCACTTGCCCGCGCGCGCCGAGAGGTTCGTAGATCTCCATCGCGCTGGCGGCGCCCTTGACGGCGACGCAATCCACCCTGCGCCAGAGGAACGTGTCGCCTGTGGCCTCGACCACGGCCTTTGAGACGAGGATGTCGGTCCCGTAGTGACGGTTGATGCCCTCCAGCCGCGAGGCGATGTTGACGGTGTTGCCCAGCACGCTGTAGTTAAGCCGCGACGGCGAGCCGACGTTGCCGACCACGACGGGGCCGGTGGCGATGCCGAAACTCGTCCGCAACGGCGGCTGGCCGCGCGCCGCCGCGGCGCGGTTGAACTCGGCGATCTTCTGCCGGCACGCAAGCGCCGCCTGCACCGCGTGCAGCGCGTGCAGCGGATCGAAATGCGGCGCGCCCCAGAACGCCAGCACGGCATCGCCGATGAACTTGTCCACCGTCGCATGGTGCTGGTCCAGCACCTCCTGGATCGCGCCGAAGTAGTCGGTCAGATGCCGCGCCAGCAGGTCCGGCCCCATACTTTCGGCGATGGCGGTGAAATCATGGATGTCGCTGAACAAAACGCTCAGCACCTCGATGCGCCCGCCGATCCGCGCCGCCTCGCCCCGGCCCAGCAGGTCGCGCACGACGCCGACGGGCACGTAGCGGCTGAACGACTCCAACGCGGTGCGCATCCGGTCGTGCGCGTCGGCCAGTTGCCGCACCTCGGTCAAGCGGGACTCCAACGGCTGGTCGCCGGCGAGGTCGAGGGTCTGGATGCGCTCGGTTTGCCGCACCAGTGCGCGCAGCGGCTGGCTGTAACGATGGGACATCACCACCACCATGCCGACGCCGAGCAGCAGCGCCGCCGCCATGATTGTCATCATATGCTGCCGCTGCGTGCGCACTTCGGCCACGAAATCGTCGTTGGGCACCATGACGGCGATCCAGAGCTGCAAGCGCCCCAGCCGATACGGCCGCAGCGTCGCCCACCAAATCTGGTCACCCACGGGCAGTCGCATCAACGCCCCGGGCGGTTTGCCCCGCGACCGCCAATGCGCCAGGACATCGCGTATCGCCGGCGCCGCCAGTTCGCGCGCCGGAATCAGCGGCTTGACCGTCTCCGGCGTGAACTGCGGCAGACCCAACACCCGCTCCTCATCGGTCATCACGAACGCCATCCCGTTCTTGCTGGGCGCGAGCCGGCGGGTGTAAAGCGAGATCGAATCCAAGGGCACGTCGAAGGCCAGCACCACAGGCTGTTGGTTGGTCGTGTGGGAGCAAACCGCCACCGTCAGCCCCGGCTGCTGGGTCTTGAAGAAAATGTAAGGCTGCGTCCAGAAAACCAAGCCCGCTTCCGCGTCGGTGGGCACGGCGGCCGGCTGATGGCCCTCGGCGAGCGCGCCCCGATACCACGGGCGCAACCGGGCGTCGAAACTGATTTCCTCACGCCATTCCGCCACTTCGCCGCCGTCGTGGTTCCACCGCCGCCAGCGCGCCTGGCCGGGCCAAAGCGCGGGGCGAATCTCGCAGCTCATCCAGTTCGTCCCCGATTCCATCAGGATGTAGCTGTCGCCGTGAGCGTCGGCCGCGGCAAACCCGTTGACCTCCGGCAACGCCAGCATCAGCGGGATCAGCAGCTTGTTGATCTGCGCCGGCGCATCCAGGCTCAACAACCCCGCCCGCGTCCATCGGTCCGCGATGAGGCAGGAGTAGCTCACCGGGTTGAAGAAGCGCCGCAACTCCAGCTCCGTCTCGGAGGCTGCGCGCTCGATCAACTGCTGCGAGAGTTTCCGCTCCAGCCGCGTGTCGAGGATGTAGGAGGTGGCCAGCAGCGCCAGTGACACCAGCGCCAGCAACAGCAGGACGTTCCGCAGCAGACTCCAGCGGATCGAAACCGGCTTGGAGCGAAACACCGTCGGCATGGCCCGCAGATTATACGGCCCGCGACAGAAGCGCGAGGGATTTTCGGGCGGGCGTTTTCTAAAGCCGGAACAATGTAGCGGCCGCTGGCGGCGTGAGTGGAGTTCACCAAGGAACGACAGTTTGCGATCGCCGACCTGAGGACTCCAAGACGCTGGCGCTCGTGTCACTCGCCGGCTCACGTCGGCGCCTGCAAGCGGTTAAAGGGCGCTCCTTACGCGAGCCACTTCTTGCGCACGGGCAGATGGATGAAGCGGTCGGCTTCGGGGCAGCCTTTGGCTTTCAGATTCTGGCTGTCCCACTCGATGGGCTGGCCCACGCGCAGCGCCACAATGCCGGTCATGCCAAACTCGGCGGCCTGCGCGGCAATGTCGAAGCCTTGGAATGTCTTCGGGCCGCCCTTGCACGCGAGCAGCCACTCCAGCATGTGGTTCTGATCGGGGCAGCGCGGGTAGGTCACGGGGACGGATTTCGCGGCTTCGTGGTCGAGCACGCCGCGGCACTTGGGGTTGGCGTCGTCCTTGAGTCGCATGACGCCGCCTCGGCCCCACGCGTCGGAGCACAGGATCCCCTTCTCACCAATGAACAACACGCCGTTGGTCGGCACGCTGCCGTAGGTCGCCTTCAGATCCGCCGTCAGATAGTCGGGCGGGCCAGCTTTTTCGCCGTCGTGCCACCACACGCTGACGGGGTCGAAGTGCTCGCGAGCGGCGAAGTCCCACCGGAACGTCGCCCACGACGGATAGCTGTCCTTGATCGGCTCGCCGAACTTCGGCGTGATGCGGACCGGCGGGCCGAGTTTGAGCGCGCGCAACGGCAGGTTGTGCGCGTGAGCGCCCATGTCGGCGAGATGACCATCGCCAAACTCGAACCAGCGGCCCCATTTGAGGCAGCCGCCGAGATAGTATTCCTTGAACGGCAGCAATCGCGACGGGCCACACCAGAAATCCCAATTCAAACCCTCCGGAATTGGATCGGCCTGCATGTTGACGGCCTCGCTCGGCGGGAAGAAGCGGTTGATCCAGCAATGCACCTCCCGGATCTGGCCGAGCACGCCCGCCTGGATGATCTCCATGCTGCGGCGGAACGTGTCGGTCGCGCCGCCCTGCGTGCCGATCTGCGTCGCCAGCTTGCAGCCGGGCATCATGTTGGCGATCTCGCGCGCCTCGGCCGCGCTGTGGGCCAGCGGCTTTTCGCAGAACACGTGTTTGCCTGCTTGCAAACAGAGCTTGCTCATCGCAAGATGCCAGTGCTGGCCCGAGGCGATGATGATCGCGTCCGCCGTCTTTTCCTTTTCAATCAGCTTGCGGTAATCCTCATAGACCGCCGCCTTCGCGAGCGCCGCGCTGAAATCGTTTCCGCCCTTCTTCTTTTTCTTGCCGCTCGTGTCGCCGGACTTCAAGCGGGCAATCTGCGAGGCATGCACGTCGCACAGCGCAATGACGTTCTCGCCAGCCTGGATCACCGCGGCCAGCAGTTGCCGGCTGCGGTTACCGCAGCCAAGGACGGCGATATTGAGCCTGTCGTTCGCGCCGAACGCGCGCGACGGCAGCATCTGCGGCAGCGCGAACGCGCCGAGACTGGCTGCGCCGATCTGTTGGAGGAATGAGCGACGGGAGATTTGCGTGATGTGTTTCATGTTCTCGAATTTCGGTTGACATGCAGCCTAACGACCCCGCGCCGGCAAGCAAGTAAAACCTGAGGGCGAAACATGCAAGCTGGAGCCGTGCGAACTTCCAGCCGTAGGAAACCCTTTGGCCAACCGGGGCGCCTGCGCCTTTGCACCGCCGAGGATCCTCAGACCGCGCGCATTCCGCACATCTCCTTCGTCATCCGAACGGCTCCGGATTGCTCCCTTGGGCTGCAAGCCAAGTCCGACAGGCTCGTAACCGTCTTGACAGCGCCTTCCGCGGCTTTGTCGCGCAAGTGGCGGATTGTCACGTCGCTGACCTGCGGGGGCGAGGCTGTTCGAAGGATAGCCCGCGGCATCTATTCCAAACCCAGCCGTTTGGCGACGTCGCGGTAGGCCATGTCCACCTCGTAGATCTGCTGGTAGCACTCGCCGGCCTTCTCCTTGTCGCCTTTGGCGTCGTAGGCCAAGCCGAGGTTGTAGAGGACTTCCTTCTTGGTGTCGTCCATGCCGGGAATCTCCGAGGCGGCGGTGGTGAACTGACGGATGGCGATGTCCACCAGCTTCTGCTTCAGGAAACACTGGCCCAGATAGTTCAGCACCTTGACGCGCAACTGCGGGTTCTTGATGGCGAGCTGGAACTGTTGGATGGCGCCTTTGATGTTCTCGCGCTGGAAGTAAAGCTCGCCCAGCTCGAAGCGGAAACCAAGGTCGTTGGGATACCGCTCGACGCGCTTCTCGCATTCTTCGAGAATGAACTTATCCCGCCTCTCGCGCGCCGCGGCGAGTTCCTGTTTCAGGGCCGCGTTGTCCGGGTTCTGCTGGAGCTGTGCCTCCTTGGCGGCGATGTCGGCCTCGATCTTCCTCAACTCCGTGTCGGCGATTTCCTTCTCCAACGCCGGGTCGCTGCCCTGGCGCTGGAGGATCTGTTTGAACATGTGCAGCGCGCCGTCGAAATCGTTGTTCTGGGCATAGAGACGCCCCAACTGTCGGGCGACGGCGAGGTTGGTCGGCTCCTTGCTCAACTTCTCTTCGGCCTCGGCGATCAAGTTGGCGAGCATTTCTTCGCTCTTGACCACGCGCTCCTTCTGTTCGAGCGCTTTGGCTTCCTCCTGGTCTTTCATCTTGGAGCGGTAGTCGCCCTCCTGCTCCCAGCCCCCCTTCTTGAGCGCGCCCTTGGCGGTGGCGTCCTTCATCGCCTTGAACGCCTCGGCGTCGTCGGGCTTGATCTTCAACACCTGTTCATAAATGCGGAACGCCTTGTCATTCTCACCCTGGTTGAAGTAGAGCGCGCCCAACTGCTTGAGCACCTTCACATCATTGGGCCGGGCCAGCCGCAGCGTCTCCAGCGCGAAGGCCGCCGTTTCGGGCAGGTCCATCTCCACCGCGGCGTCGGCCAGCACCGTCAGCGCCGTGGCGTTCACCGGGTCGCTGTTCAACACCCGCGTCGCCTCGGCCAGCGCCTGCGCGGGGTTCTTCTTCAGCATCGCCTGCGCCTTGAGCGCCGCGGGCGTCGCGCTCATGGCGGCCATCTTGCGCGCGATCGCGCCGGCGCTCTGGAACTTGCGCTTTTGCACCGCCGCCAAGAGCACGCGGCCCTCCAGGAACGCCGGCTCCATCTCCAGGAGCTGGCACATCAACTCCATCGCATAATCGTCGTTCTGGCGGTTGGCCGCCTCTTTGGCGCGCGCGAAAATCGCCTGCGCGTGTTCGGAAATCTCTTCAAGTTTCTTGACTGCCATGGTTCATCCATCGCGATTGACCCCGAAAACATCCGGGTCGAGTTGCAAAGTAGGTGCCGCACGATACGAACCGAGCGATGAAGCGTCAATACTTGCTTTTCGCGTGCTGGCCGGCGCGTTGGCCCGCCACAGGCCCGGGGCAAAAGTCGCTTGGAACCGGCTGATGGGTTGCGTATGTTGCGCGCCAAATGACGGAATCGTTCGACGATCTGTTGCGGCGCGCCGAGGAGCTGCACGCGAGGAACCCCGACCGGGAACGACGCGGGCGGCTGGGGTTGTATGAAAGCTTTTTGCGCCATGAGCGCAGGCGCCTGCGGCAGCGGCACGGCTTGGGCGCGGGCGGCCGGGAGATCGCGCGGGCGCACGCGGCGCTGGCCGACGCGGTGCTGCGGCATCTGTTTGGCGCCCTGCTTTCGAGTTGGAGCGCGGAGCATCCGAAACAGAAGCCGCCGGCGGTGGCCCTGGTCGGGCTGGGCGGCTACGGCCGGGGCGAACTGAATCCATTCAGCGACATTGATCTGCTGGCGTTGCACGAAGACAGCCGCCGGGGGCGTGCCAGTGACGCGTTTCTACGGGCGATACATGACGGCTTGGTGGTGCCGTTTTACGATCTGGGCTTCCACGTCGGCTGGACGACGCGCTCGGTGCGGCAGACCCTCGCGCAGGCCAACAAGGACATGGAGACGAAGACCTCGCTCATCGAGGCGAGGTTCCTGGCAGGCGAGCGGTCGTTGTTTGAGGAGTTGCAGGCAAAGCTGCTCCAACACTGCGTTCGCCCGTGCGTGGAGGAATACATCGAGCAGCGCATGAAGGACCAGGCGGCGCGTCACGCGAAGTTTGACAACAAGGTCTCTGTGCAGGAGCCGAACATCAAGAGCGGTTGCGGCGGTTTGCGCGACCTGCAAAACCTGCTTTGGATGAGCTTCTTCAAGCACGGCACGCGCACGCTGGAGGAAATGGTCGCGCGCGGGTTTCTGACGCGGGATGAGCAGCAGTCGTTGGAAACAGCCTACGATTTTCTGCTGCGCGCGCGCACGCAACTGCATTACGTGGCGGAGCGTCCGATGGATGTGCTGACGCTGGCGTTGCAGGACGCGGTGGCCACGGGATTGCGCTACGAGGAGCCGGACCCGTTGCGGCGGGTCGAGCGTTTCATGCGCGACTATTACCGCCACGCGCGGCACGTGTTCCAACTGACCAACGCGCTGGCGCTGCGGATGGCGCTGAAGCCGCCGGGGTATTTCGAGCGACTGGGCCTTCACGTGCCCATCCTTCGGCGCGGGACCAGGTTGGAGAAGAAGGATGGGTTCATTTTCCGCGGCAACGTGATCGAGCCGCAATCGCGGGAGATTTTCCGCGAAGACCCGTTCCGCATCCTGCGCGTGTTTCGTCACGCGCAACAACGGCAGGCGTTCCTGTCGCCCGAATTGCAGGCCCTGGTCCGCGAATATCTGCGGTCGGTGAACGAGG
>JAOACV010000889.1 GCA_026417675.1 Verrucomicrobiia bacterium | reverse complement strand
ACGCCCGTGCAGGTGCGCGCCATCGGTTACTCGCAGAAACTGCCGTCGCTGAAACCGATTGGGGTCAAAGGCTACGACCTGGTGGACACCGAGGTGATGTTCAACACCGGCGCGGTCGCCCACATCATCACCGGCTGGGCCATTCCGAACTCCGCGTGGTCGCTCACCGTGCAGTCGGGCCGGCTCATCTGTTCCGACGGGTTGATCGACCTGTCGCTCGACATGCCCGGCCTGCGTGAAATCCATGCCGACGGCATCTTCGAGGTCAACCCACTCTTCAAGAACTTCGAGAAGGACGGCAGCGTGACCGGCTACGGGATAAGCAGCCCCGGCCGGCTCTACCAGCAGATTCTCGCCCAGCGCAACGGCCAGATGTCGGACGCCGAACGCGAGGCGTTGATGACGCCGATCACGCTCGGCTTCCACACGGCCGTGGTGCTCGAAGCCGCCGAGAAAAGCCTCGCCGAAGGCCGCCGGCTTGACACTGGCGCGACGCTCGGCTCCACCATTGACCTCCGCCAGTTGGTCGTCAACGAACTCGGCGCCGCCGCCGCGAAGGAATACGGCTACGCGCAACCCTGAAACCCCGGTGTGGCTCGCCCTGTCCGGCGCAGGCCGATGCCCGCGTCTCCCGTGGATGAGGGTCCCGACGCGGAGCCGAGCGGATGCCGAGGCCCGTGACAACCCCGATGCGGCGACGCGAAAAAGGTCCCGCGGGTGACAGGTGTTTCAGAGTCGCGATTCGAAACTTTCGCCGGCGGCAATGAAATGCTGCGCGCCGGGCAGGACTGTGGCACATTGGGCGCGTTCAATCCCGGATGATTGCATGAGAACGATTCACTACTTGTTGTGTCTCTGGTGCGCCGCGGCGGCTGGGGCGGCGCCGCAAAAACACGTCCAGTTTGCCGCGCGGGTCGAGCCGGCTGCGGCGCGCGCGGGCGAGACGGTGAAGATTATTGTCACTGCCAAGCTGGATGAGGGCTGGCACATCTACTCGCTGACCCAGCCGCCGGGCGGACCGCAAAAGACCACCATTACAC
>JAOACV010000888.1 GCA_026417675.1 Verrucomicrobiia bacterium | reverse complement strand
ACCTCGCGCTCTACCGGGACCAGCCGAAGAAGCAACGGGCCTTCCTCGCCGAGATCACGGCGATAGACCGCGCGGAATTGAACGACCTCGCCGCTTCCAAGCCCCAGCGCGCGGCGCGCATGAAGGGCGAACTGGACGCCTGGCTGCGTTCCGTTGTCGCGAGCCTCAACGGCAGTGACTACAAGGCGCAGTGAGCGCCAGGCCGTGTGACAGGTCTCGAATGTCGGCGCGCTTTTACTTTGCCGTCCTGCCTTTCTTCTTCGCGGGGGCGGACGGCGGCGGAACGTCCTTGTTCATCCGGTCGTAGAGCAACTTGAGGCGCGCCACGACCTCCGGATGCTGGCTGGCGACATTGTGTTGTTCGCCGGGATCGTTTTGCAAATCAAACAACATCATCGCCACGGGCGCGTCGCCGGTTTGGAGGCCGGGATGGTCGGTCGGCTGATACTGTTCGTAGGGCGCGAGGATCGTCACCCCATCGGGACCGCGCGGGTCAATCCATCGCTCGCCGGGCTTGGTGGCAAAGCCGAACGTTGGGGGCAACACGTGCAGCTTCCATCGCTCGTCGCAAACCACCGCCAGACGTTCCCGCCGCTGGCCGAAAACGGCTTCGTGCGGGCTTTTCGCGTCGCTGGTGAACAACGGCATGATGTCTTTGCCATCAATGACGCGATCGTCCGGCGGCGCGATGCCCGCGGCCTTCAGCGCCGTCGTGAAGAGGTCCATCGTGATTGCCGGCGCGTGGCTGACGTGACCTGCGGGAATCCGGCCGGGCCAGCGGGCGATGCACGGCACGCGATAGCCGCCTTCCCAAGCGGTGGACTTCATGCCGCGCAGGCCGCCGGTGCTGCCGCCAAACCATGGGCCGTTGTCGCTGGTGAACACCACCAGCGTTTTCTCGTCGAGGCCAAGCCGTTTGAGCGCGGCGAAAAGTTCGCCAATCTGGTTGTCAAGTTCGGCGATGACGTCGGCGTAGAGGCCGTCGCCGGATTTCTTGTAGAACTCCTCCGAGCACGCCAGAGGCTTGTGCGGCATGACCTGCGGCAGGTAGAGCAAGAACGGTTTG
>JAOACV010000887.1 GCA_026417675.1 Verrucomicrobiia bacterium | reverse complement strand
GGACCGCGGGCCGTCTGGGCGTGCGTCGTCATTGCCAGCGATAGAAGTAACGTGCAGGCGAGCGAAACTTTCGCCCGCACCCTGAATTGCGCCTTCTCAGCGTAGATAAGCCTATTCATGAGTTCTCCACCAGATTCACTTCGACCGCGACCAGATTTAGAACATCGTTATGTTGCCACGTCAAGCGTAGATTGTCCAAACCAAACATACGGCACGATTTTTCTTCTGTGGATTGGGGTTGCCGAGAGAAGTCATGCCAGAACCTCGGAAGAAGGATCCGGGAGGAAACCGCAAAGACCATCGTCGGTTCATCGTTCCCCGCGCCGGAGAGGCTTGAATTCGAGCCAGGGGCCGATGTCGTCCGCGCCTTTGCGTATTCCTCGTGGTAGCTTTCGCCGGCGCTGGTGTCGCCGCCGAAGAGCACACGCGCCCGCGCCGGGTCGCGGCTGGTGATCGGCGGCCGGCCAAAAAGCCACTGTGCCGCGAACGCGGACATGCCGCTGTTGCTGTGCGCCACGCCGGGCGCGGTGCCGAGCCGCCAGCCGAACGGCACGCCAAGCGGGGCAGCGCGCGATTTCCCCGCCGCAAAGAACCGCTGTCCGCGCGCAAAACGGTGCGGTCCCTGCGCGAGCGCCTCGGGCGTGCGGCGCAGGTGGGCGTGGTTCGGATCGGTGTCCCCGGTGCCGAGCAGCACCACAAGCGGCGCTTGCAACGCGGCCTTGAGCGCCGCTTCATCCGCCGGCGAGCCGCGCAGACCATAGGGAAAGTCCACTGCGGAATCGGGCATCGTCCACCAGCCGGCGTTCGCGGCCACGGCCTTTGCCACGCGCCCGCGGCGCGAAGTAGAGGAAGCGATGCACGAACTGCGCGCCCGCGGAATGACCGTAGAGATGATAGCGTTCGCTGCGATTGCCCGTCGCCGCCTTCACCGCGTCGAAGACCGGTTCGATGAAGCGAAACGCCGTCTTCACGCCAAGCGCGTAACCGTCGTCGCCGGGAAACGCCGCTTGGGAAAACTCCGGCGCGGCCAGGAGGAACCCGTATCGGCGCGCGTGCGGCAGCCATTCG
>JAOACV010000886.1 GCA_026417675.1 Verrucomicrobiia bacterium | reverse complement strand
GGCGACAAAGGCATTCTGTTCCATCACCGCCGGCAACTGGCGGACGGCCAGTTGCTGTTCCTAGTCAACACCAGCATGGAGAATCCGTCCGCAGGCACGGTGGAGGTCAACCTGAACGGCGTGGAGCAATGGTGCCTCTACAGCGGCAACACGCGCGCCTACCCATTCGAGAGAACTGAGAGCCGCATCAAAGCGGCCTTCCGTCTGCCGCCGTCGGGCAGTCTGCTGTTGTTTCTGTCGAAGCAACCGCGCGCGCCCGCGCCCGTCGCGGTCGAAACCACGACGACGGTCGCCGCCAGCGGGCCAATGGAAATCCGCCGTGTCGGGCCGAACGTCCTCACGCTCGACCACGTGGACATCACCGCCGGCGGCGAGACGAAGAAGGACCTTTACTTCTACCAAGCCGGCCAGTTTGCGTTTCAGAAGAACGGCATGGAGCGCAACCCGTGGGACAGCGCCGTGCAGTGTTCAAGGACGAGATCATCAAGAAAAAGTTCCCCGCAGCCAGCGGTTTCGAGGCGCGCTACAGGTTCACCATCGCCGAGAAAGGCCCCGCCAACCTCGCCATCGTCATCGAGCGGCCCGATCTTTACGCCGTCACATGCAACGGCCAACCCGTCCGCGCGAAACAAGGCGATTGGTGGCTGGACAAGGCGTTCGGCCGCATCGCCATCGCGCGGGTCGCGCGGGTTGGCGAGAACGTCGTCACCATCAAATGTTCGCCGTTCACCGTCTTCCACGAGTTGGAGCCGGCCTATGTGCTCGGCGACTTCGCGTTGCGCGAGGCCGACAAAGGCTTTGTCATCGCGCCCGACCACCCGTTGAAGCTCGGCAAGTGGAACGAGCAAGGTCACCCCTTCTACAGCGTGGGTGTGTCGTATCGGGCGAAGTTTGATGTGCCCGCGCCCGCGGGTCGTTACGCAGTGTCGTTGCCGTCATGGTATGGCAGCGTGGCGAAAGTCATCGTGAACGGCAAACCCGCCGGTTACATCACCGCGCCGCCGTGGGAGTGCGACGTCACCAGCCTCGTCAAACGCGGTGCGAACACGATTGATGTGGTCGTGATCGGCAC
>JAOACV010000885.1 GCA_026417675.1 Verrucomicrobiia bacterium | reverse complement strand
AGATGTGTATAAGAGACAGCGCTCACGTAGTGCGTGCAAACGCAACGGCAGTGCGATAGTCTGCGCGCATACCCAACGTCCGAACCGACAACCCAACGCCCGACGCTCATGCATCACTCTTGACTCATCAGGCGCCCATGAACATCGGCAAACTCATCCGGCTCAATCGGCTCTTCTCCCATCCCAGCGGACGGCTTTGCTCCGTGGCCGTGGACCATTTCATCGGCTACGGCCGCATCGAACCCGGCAAAGGACTCGGCAACCTGCCGGAGGCGCTCGCGCGCATCGCGGCGGGCGGCCCCAGCGCGGTGACGATGAACAAGGGCACGGCGATGCATTGCTGGGCGCCGTATGCGGGGAAAATCCCGCTCATCGTGCAGGCCGGCTGTTTCACAGCCGACGAACGCGTGATTGAGTCGGTGGCGACGCCGGAGGAATGCGTGCGCCTCGGCGCCGACGCCATCGCGATGTCCATCGGCGTCTATGGACCGAACGAGGGCCGGTTCTTCAAGATGCTCGCGGAAACCGTGAACGACGCCGCACGCTTTGACCTGCCGGTCATCGCGCACATCTACCCGCGCGATTTCTCCGGGCCGACGCCGAGGATCGTGTTCGAACCCGAAGGCATTCTCTGGGCGACACGCGCCGGCATCGAGGCCGGGGCGGATGTCATCAAGGTCGGCCACACCGGCGACGTGGATTCGTTCCGACAGGTCGTGGAGACCTCGCCCGTGCCCGTGGTCGCCGCTGGCGGGCCGAAGGCGAGGAACCTGCGCGCCGCGCTCACGGCAATGGCCGAGGTGGTGCAAGCCGGCGGACGCGGCGCGACCATCGGCCGCAACGTCTGGGGCGTGCCGAAGACCGCTGAGGCCCTGCGCGCGTTCAAAGCCGTCATCCTCGAAGGCCGCAGCGTGGACGACGCGCTGGCGTCAGAAGGTTTGACCGGAGAAGAATAGGTCCGTTCACTCGTCATGACCATCGCTCTGTTAAAACTCCTTGACGTGCTCGGCCTCGGCTGTGCGG
>JAOACV010000884.1 GCA_026417675.1 Verrucomicrobiia bacterium | reverse complement strand
TGTGCCGTTTCCGCTCATGATTTTATGGCGCAACGAATCAAAGCCCGCTGCCGGTGTTTCAATCGGGCAACACGTTCCGGTAAAAGCGCTCCATGTGCCGGCGAACGCGGCGCCGAGCATCTGGCGCCTGGAGAATTGCCTTTGCACGGAAATGACTTCTTTGGTTTTCATGCGTGCAGTGAAGCAGAACGCACCGATCCATTCAATGACAATGCCACTGCCGACAGCAGGGGCAGGTTGTCGAACAATGTTGTTGCTGTGTCGTAACCTTTGGCGCGCCGGGTGGTATAGTTGAAACGAACATTACTGGAGCCAGATCATGAGCGTTACTCGTCCTGTGGTTGTCCTGTTGGTCGTCGGAGCCGTGCTTTGCGGGTTTGCCCTCGGCACCAAACGGCCCGGCGGGCCGTCTGGAAAGGCGCTGAAGGATAAAACCTCGGACGCGCGCGCGACGTTGCAGGAGTTTGTCACGCTGGTCAACCAGCGTGATGCAATCGGGCTGGCGGCGATCCTTCACCGGCCGTTCTATGCCGAGAAGAAGAAGTTCGAGAATGACGAGGAGCGGCAGGAGTTGATCGGCAAGCTGCTGACGGAGGTCCGGCTGCCGCTGGCCCTTGGCAGCGTCAAGGTTTGCACCGCCACCGAAGCGGGCCTGCCACCGGAGGCGGATCAACTGCTCACGGCAGACGACACGATTTTTTTGGTGGAACTGCAATCCGGAGACAATTCCTCCCAGCACGCGGTGGTAGTGCGCAAGACGCCTGAGGGCTGTCAACTGGTGGCGGCCATCAAGTCTCCCGCGCCATAGCCCGCGCCAGCCTTGCTCAGAGCGGGCCGCCGCTGTGGCAATCGCTGCATTTCATTGAGGTGTCAATGTCGCCGCCCGGATGGGCGAAACGCTGGCCTTCGGCGCTGAGCTTTTGCAGTTCGGCGCCGCTACCTTGGGCGAAGATGATGTGGCAGGAATTGCAGTCGCTGGCCTTGATGGTCTGTTTCTTGTCGGCAGTGACGTGCTGGTTATCGTGGCAACGGAAGCAGCCGGGGGAATCCTTGTGGCCGATGTGGTCGGGGTAGGCT
>JAOACV010000883.1:258-1083 GCA_026417675.1 Verrucomicrobiia bacterium | reverse complement strand
AGCATGCGTTGATGGAGCAGCACCGGAGGCTGATGGATTATTTGCGAAAATCCGATTGAAGGCGGCTGCGGCACTTCGCGTCAGTAGCGCGACCGTGAAATCAATTGCGACAGCGTGGAGATGCGACTAGACTTTGCCGTAATGAACCGAACGCCTGGAGGTGAATCAACAATGTTAAAAGCGCATTCTTTTTTGTGGCTGGCGTTGGCCATCGTGGGCTTTATCACGATCGGCTGTTCTGAGCCTTACACGGAGAAGAGGGTCATCCGTGAGGGGCCGGTCATAGAACAACGTGAAGTCGTGAGATAACACTTGGCGATCGGTGGCGGGCGCCGTGAACGGGCCTGCCACCGGCGCACCGGAGGTTTTGACGATGCAAACGATTTTTCGAACGATGTTCGTTGCGCTGCTGGCGCTTTCAATTTCAACCGCCGTCGCGCAGGGGCCTGGCGGACCACCCGTGGCGGAGCAGGATGTGATCGCCGATGGCCGCGCCGCCGGGACCGACCTGAAGGCGCGCGATGAGGCCATCAACCGTGCCCTGCGCGCCGCCATCGAAAAAGGCGTCGGCACGTTGGTGGACTCCGAGACAATGACCCAAAACTTTCAGTTGCTCGACGACCGCGTCTACTCGCAGGTCAAGGGCTATGTCCGCAGCTACGATGTGATCTCGGACAACAACGGCGAAGGCGGCATTTACCGCGTCAAAGTGAAGGCGGTTGTGGCGCTTGGCGCATTGCGCAAGGACATCCAAGCTCTGAACATCATCAAGAGCCAGAAGAAAAATCCGCGCATCATGGTCATGGGCGTGTCGCGCATCGAGGC
>JAOACV010000883.1:0-248 GCA_026417675.1 Verrucomicrobiia bacterium | reverse complement strand
CGGCCCAAATGGACAGCGCCATCCGAATCGAGGATGTGCGAACCGCGCTGGAAGGGAAATTTTCCGATCTGAACTTCCCGCTCGTGAGCAAGGACGCCGCCCAAGTTGCCAACGAGAAGGAGTTGCAGGACGTGGCGCGTTGTGCGGCGTTGGGGCGGAAGTTCGATGCGGAAGTGCTGGTGACGTATGAGGCCATCGCGAGCCTGCAGGAGGCCAGCGAAGCCTACGGCATCAAAGTGTTCGCCATG
>JAOACV010000882.1 GCA_026417675.1 Verrucomicrobiia bacterium | reverse complement strand
ATGAAGGGCCGGGCTGCGCATACGCCGACCCATTTGTCCCAATCAAAGCCCTCCGGCACCGGATCGGTCTTCTCTGGCGGTGGATTCGGATCGCCCCATTTCTTGCCGCTCCAGGAGTGGACCTCCTTGATCTTGCCGATGACGTTCTCCTGCACGAACTGCACGGCGAGCCGATACTCGATGTTGGAGTGAATCTGGATGCCCATCTGCGTTGCGACGCGCTTGCGCCGGGCGGCGAGCGTCAACTGCCGTGACTCGTAGATGTCGTGCGTGAGCGGCTTCTGGCAATAGACATGCTTGCCGAGCTGAATGGCCGACATCGCGATGGGGGCGTGCATGTGGTCGGGCGTCGAAACGTTGACCGAATCAATGTTCTTCGCCTCCTTGTCGAGCAGTTCGCGCCAGTCCTGATAGACCTTCACATCGGGCACCTTCTGCCTCACCTTGTCGAGTCGGTTCAGGTCAACCTCCGCTACCGCGACCAGCCTCACCCAATCGCAAGCCAGCAGCATGTTGAGGTCGGCGAACGCCATGCCGTTGGCGCCAAAGCTGGCATGGCGCAGAATCCCGCTCGGCGGCGCCGAGAGCAGGTGCGGGGTGAAGAACGGCGCGCCGACGCCGGCGAGACCGAGGTGTTGGAGGAAAGCGCGACGGGTGAGCTTGGAACAGGTTTTCATTGCGGTTTTCTTGGCCGCGTCACTCCGCGGCCGGGATCATCATGGATTATTTTTACTCTCAATCATCATCACGTCACGGAACCGCGCGGTTACTTCAGGTGTTTGTCGAAGAAAGCGACGACGGCGGCCTCCAGCGCGCGGGCGTCCGGCTGGGCGGGCGGCTCGCCGGGCGGGGCGCTCATGCCGTGACCGCCGCCTTTGACGCGGATGAACTCGACGGGGACGCCGGCTTTCTTGAGGGCCGCCTCAAAACGTTCGGAGTGGACGATCGGCACGGTGGTGTCCTTGTCGCCGTGGACGATGAGAATGGGCGCATCGCCGGGCGAGACGTGGGCGATGGGGCTGAGTTGTTTCCAAATATCCGGCTTTTCCTTGAACGGCGCGCCGGCCAATCCGAGCACGGCGGG
>JAOACV010000881.1 GCA_026417675.1 Verrucomicrobiia bacterium | reverse complement strand
AGATGTGTATAAGAGACAGCGCTCGGACCGTCCACCTCCAGCGCGAAGAAATCGTTGTGACCGTTGAGCTTGGGCAGGATGAACCGCGTGATGGCGCCCGTGCCCGGCCCCAGTTCCACCACCAAATCGCCGTCGCGGATGTCGCAATGCTCGGCGACCTTCTCCGCGAGCGACGCCGAGCTGGGCGCGAACGTGCCGACCATCAGCGGGTGGCGCAGAAACGCGCCGAGGAAACGCATTCTCTCGCCTGGCCGGAAACGCCTTGAGGGCGCCAAATTGGCTTCAAGCTCCACGCTCATGAGTTTTCTTTTGTCAAGACTTGCCGTTTTTACCCGGTCTCCCACAACAAGTCGAGAGAAATCCAAGTGCGTGAAACCCTGGCGCATCTGGCCGCGCGGCTCGTCCGCCGTCGTCGTGCCAGCCGTATTCCAGGGCCGAACCATTCGGCGCATGTAAGCCCCGACCTCGCGAATTCAGGCGAAATCTCCGCCCCATGCACCTTGTGAAATGCGGCTATCGGCATCGCTACGGCGAAGCATTCATGGCGCCGCTCTGGAGCCGCTTGACGGCGCAGGTCGTTTCCTGTCCACTTGTCCGTCATGAGCAGTGAACCGGATTCAGCGTTGGCGAGCCGACGTCCGCACCTGATTCGCAGACTTTACGATTGGACGCTTGGCTGGGCCGAGCGGCCGGGCGGCGCTTGGGCGTTGTTTCTGATCGCCTTTGCCGAATCCTCGGTGTTCCCGATTCCGCCGGACGTGTTGTTGTTGGCGCTTTGCGTCGGCGCGCCCAAGAAATCCTTCCGGTTCGCCTTGATCTGCGCGAGCGGGTCCGTGCTGGGAGGCATGGCAGGTTATCTGATTGGCAGCGCCGCGTGGCACATCGTGAAGGATTTCTTCATTCCCTTTGTGTTCTCGCAGGAGGCCTTTGAGAAGGTGCAATCGCTTTATCAGGGCAACGCGTTTGTGGCGATCCTAACCGCCGCCTTCACGCCTATCCCTTACAAGGTATTCACTGTGGCCGCTGGGGTAT
>JAOACV010000880.1 GCA_026417675.1 Verrucomicrobiia bacterium | reverse complement strand
TGGCAGGCGTTCATGGCTCGGTGGCAGTTGTTGGGTTTGAACGGACGCGCTGCTTATACCGCGATTGCGTCCTCACTGCAATCATAAGATCAAACTGGCTCGGAAAGGATTGAAACGCAATCGGTAAAGCCTGTTGTTCCTGTGTGACCTCAAGAGATATCGCGCTTGACGCGGGCGTTGACGACGGGATCGCAGCAGGGTTCGCGCTCGGCTTCAGGCGTTTCCGCGAAAGCGGTCGTCGCGAGGAGAAAAGCAGCGATAAGGATGAGCCGCGTTTTCATTCTAACCACACTCCGAGCAAACCGATGGGCGGCGCTTCCTGTGGCGTCAGCAAATGCCCCAGTGTGCTGGTAATTTCAATCACAACCTGGTTACGGCCGATGCGCGCCGCATCCTTCAATGCAAACCGATACGGCGCCCAAGCGCGGCGACCGAGCCGCCTTCCGTTCCAAACAACGCTGACGGGATAATCGCCGGAGTCAACGACGAGATATCGCGGGAGCCAGTCGAGCTGGATTTCCGCGCGATGGCGTCCGGTGCCGCAGAACGCAGGGTAGCCTTGCGCGCGCCAGTCGCCAAGCTCAATTGTTCGCCGGGGCGCTACGATACGGCCTTGGGCATCCACGGCAAAGCTGCCCCACAGGATCAGTGCCGGCAAAAACCGCAATGGCTTCGGCTCCGTCAGGTCAGCTTCAATCCGGTTTTCTCCCGGACGCAGCAGCGCCGCGACTGACACCCGCCGGTAGCTGGTGTCAAACTGGCGATCCACCGGCGCGGCGTCGAGGTTGACCGGCGTTCCGTTGACGCGCAGCCTGCGCACGAGTTGGGATTGCACTGAAAGCTCGGCCACGCTCGGCACATCCACCACGGTCAGCAACGGCGCATCCAGCCGCACGCTGTTCAGCCCCACAGCCATGAACTCCCAGTCGGCGACGAGTGCTTTACGGGTCGCCACCTGGATAGAAGCCGGCTCCAGCCGGGCGCGAATTGCTTCTCGCGCTGCCCGAATGAATGCGTCGCTCTTTTTTCTCAACGGTTGGGATTGCCGGGGGGCTGGCCCCGCCAATTCCCAAAGCTCTTCGTCGGACGGCCACGG
>JAOACV010000087.1 GCA_026417675.1 Verrucomicrobiia bacterium | reverse complement strand
CGCAGATCGTCAACGTGGACGCCACGATCATCGCCCAGGCCCCCAAGATGTCGCCGCACATCGCGCGGATGAAGGAGCGCATGGCCGAGGCGCTGCACATCCGGCCCTACCAAATCGGTGTGAAGGCCACCACCAACGAGCACATGGGCTTCATCGGCCGCGGCGAAGGCATCGCGGCGGTGGCGGTGGCCAGCGTGCTGGTGGCCGGCGCGGTGAAATCGCCCAAGGTCAAACTGGAGCCGTGAGATTGACGAGTAGCGCGAAGTGCGTAATTGGCCTTTACGCATCGCGTATTACGCATTACCCATTACGCATCATGGCGCTGCGCTTTTTCAACACCCTGACCCGCAACCTCGACGAGTTCCGCCCGCTCGACCCGGCGGGCCGGCGCGTCACGCTCTACACCTGCGGACCGACGGTGTATGACTACGCTCACATCGGCAACTTCCGCGCCTTCACATTCGAAGACCTCCTGCGGCGCTGGCTCGCCTATAGGGGTTACGAGGTCCTGCACGTGATGAACATCACCGATGTCGAGGACAAGATCATCCGCAAAGTGCGCGAGACCGGCGAGACGTTGAAGCAACTCACCGAACGCTACACGACGGCGTTTCTTGAGGATTGCCGGGCGCTGAACGTCCTGCCGCCGCACCACATGCCGCGCGCCACCGAACACATCCCGGAGATGCTGCGGCTCATCGGCGCGCTAATGGAGAAGGGCGTGGCCTATCAGGCGTCGGACAAGTCGGTCTATTTCTCCATCACCAAGTTCCCGCGCTACGGCCAGCTCAAGAAGATTGACAGCGACCAGATGCGCCCCGGCGCGCGCGTCAAGCAGGACGAATACGAAAAGGAATCCGTCGCCGACTTCGCGCTCTGGAAAGCGTGGGACGAGGCCGACGGCGACATCGCATGGGACTCGCCGTGGGGGCGCGGCCGGCCCGGCTGGCACATCGAGTGCAGCGCGATGAGCATGAAGTATCTCGGCGAGAGCTTCGACCTGCATTGCGGTGGCGAAGACCTGGTGTTCCCGCACCACGAAGACGAGATCGCCCAGAGCGAGGCTGCAACGGGTAAACAGTTCGTCCGCTACTGGCTCCACTGCGCCTACCTTTTGGTCAACGGCCAGAAAATGAGCAAGCGGTTCGGCAAATTTTTCACCCTCCGCGACCTGCTCGCCAAGGGCTACACCGGCCGCGAACTCCGCTACATCCTGATCGGCGAGCATTATCGCCGACCGCTGAACTTCACGCTCGAGGGCCTCGATGCCGCGCGCTCGTCGCTGGCGAGGATTGACGAGTTGTTGGCGAAGCTGCAGGATGTTGCCGGATCGTCTTCGCCTGACTCGACCGCCCCGTCCTCCGTCGCGCAAGTGACGGCGGAGTTCGAGAGTGCGCTGGACGACGACCTGAACATCAGCGCCGGGCTGGGCGCCCTGTTCAACTTCATCCGCGACACCAACAAACGGCTGGCCGCCAACGCCGTTTTGCCCGCCGAGGCGGCGGCCATGCTCGCGGCGTGGCGGCGCTTCGACACCGTGCTCGGCCTCGGCATGCCCCAGCGGGACGCCCCCCCGGCGGAAGTCGTCGCGCTGGCCGAGCAGCGCCAGGCCGCGCGCAAGGCGAAGGACTTCCAACGCGCCGACGCGCTGCGCGACGAACTCAAGAGCCGCGGGTGGGTCGTCGAAGACACGCCCGCCGGGCCGAAGCTGAAAAAAATGAGCGCGTGAAACGGGATCGCCCATGAGCGATGGCGGCAGACCTTTTGGACCCTTCAACCTTTCCGCCGTTGTCGCGGACACCCGCGTCGGTCCCGTGTATCGCGCACAGCATGTTCCGAGCGGCCAGCCGGCGGCTGTGCTGTTGCTGGACCGTCGCGCGGCGGAGGACAAGGAGTATCTGAAGCGGTTTTTTCGCCAGGCAAAGGCGGCCGCAAAACTCGATCATCCGCACCTGGCCGCCGTGATCGAGGCGGGTGACGTGAAGCGCCAATACTATTTGGCGACCGAGTGGGTGGAGGGTTCTTCCGTCGCCGAACTGTTGCGGATTGCCGGGCCGCTGCCGGAAAAGCAGGCGGTCGAGATCGCCCGCGCGTGCGTCCTCGCGCTCAAGACGGCGTGGGAGAAGGCGGAATTGACGCACGGCGGGATCACGATTGACGAGATCATTGTGCAGCCCGACGGCGGCGTGAAACTCTGCGGTCTTGCGCTGGCCAGCCTCGACGAAAGCTCGCGCATCGGCGACCTGCGCGCTCTGGGAGCGGCGCTCTACCAGATGTTGGTTAACGAGCCGCCGCCACCGCCGGGGCATCGGCTGCCCGATCTGGCGGGCAAACGTCCCGAACTCAGTCCGCACGTCGGCGAGGTCGTCGAAAAGATGATGGCCGAGCCGCGGTGGAACTACAGCGGCTACGATCCGCTCATCGAGGACTTGGAGGCGTTGCTGGAAGGGCGGCGCCCGCGCAATACGGAAATTCAACTTTCTCTGGGCGCCGCCGGCGCTTCATCCGGCGACGCGCAGGGGCAAAGAGAGTGGGTGTCAACCGCGCCTCAGTTGGGTTTGCACAAGACACAGCGGCGGGCATCGCGTTTGGGTGGCTTGATCCAGTCGCTTGTGATGCTGGCCATCGTCGCGGCAGCGGGCTGGTGGCTCTGGCAATACCTTCGGAGCGGCGCGCCGGAAACGAAACCCGTCAGTCCAGCGCCAACACCAACCCCGGCCGCTGTTCCGGTGGCGGCCGCGCCGGCGGCGGTTCCGACGGTGGCTACCCCAGCCACGACGCCGCCCAAATCCGCGTTGCCGACGTTTGAAGAAATCGCCGACCTGACCGAGCGCGGGCGGGCGATGGCAAAGTTCCTCGGCGCGCAAAGGCTGCAAAGTCGTTTCAAGGGCGCGTTGACTGTGCTCGAAGACGGGCAAATCAAATGGAGCTACACATTCGACCGCGCAGACCGGCAGGCGGATTTCTCAGCCGGGTCGTTCGCCGTGCGCGACCGCGCGCTGCACTGGCGGTCGGGGGAAGTCGCGTTTAAGTCCCCGCTGCGCGGCGACGTCACCATCGTGGTGGAGGGAGCATTGACCGCCGCGGATGCGGGCGCGGCATGGACGGCGCTGGCGGTAAGATGGCAGCAGGAATCCGGCCGGGAACACGCCTTCGGATTCACCCCGGCGGGCGCGGAGCTTTCCGAGATCGTCAACGGCCAGCGCGCGGTGCTGGACACAAAGCCGTTCACACTGCGGGCCGGCGAGCGCGTGCGTTACATCATCACCCAGCGCGGCAGCTACTGCGTGGTCACGGTCACGGGCGGCCCGATGATCGAGGGCCGGTTCCGCGAGAGCGGCGAGGGCGCTCTGAGCCTCGGCGCCAAAGATTGCGCCTGCGCCTGCGCATCGTTGGAAATCACCGGCACCGTGCCGGCCGCCTGGCTGCGCCAGCATACCGAGTGAGCCGGCGGCAATTTCAAGTCGCAGCCGGCAGTTGATTCGTGCTAGGTTCTGTGGCAAAAGAACGGCGATGAGCGACACGGCCCCAACTACACCAACCTTCAGCGGGTTTGACCTGCTCGCCGAAGTGGGCACAACCCCCTACGGAAAGATATTCCAAGCCCAGCAGCGCAATCCGCGGCGACTCGTTCGACTGCTGATTCTGGAACCGTCGGTGACGGCCAGCGAGGACTACACAACGCAGTTCGTGCTGCGGGCGAAGACCGCCGCCGGGATCAAACACGGCGCTCTGCCGGAAGTCTATGACGCGGCGATGGGCGACGGGCTTTATTACCTCTCCAGCGAATGGATCGAGGGCCAGACAATCGCCGACTGGATGGCGGCCGCTGGTCCGGTGCCGGAGCCGACGGCGCTGCAAATCGCGCTGGGTTGCGCCGACGCGCTGAAGGCCGCATGGGACCAGGCGCAGTTGCCGCACGGTGGCATCTCGCTGAACAACATTGTCATCCAGACCGACGGCGCGTTGAAGCTGATGGATTTTGCGCTGGCCAAGAAAGGCGACGCCAACCGGCTCGCCGATGTGCGCGCGCTCGGCGCGGCGCTTTATCAAATGCTGGTCGGCGCGCCACCGCCCGCCGACGCGAGTCACGGCTTGCCGGGCCTGAAGCGGGCGCATCCTGAAACGCCCGATCGCGTCAGCCGCGTGCTGGCGCGCATGCTCTCCGCTGACCCCACGCAGGCTTATCCCAACTACGACCAGCTTCGGGACGACTTGGCGGCCCTTGTCGAAGGCAAGGAACCACCTCACACGCCGCCGCCTTTGACACTCTCGATTGGAGCGTCGAAACCGGACCCTGCCGCCGCACGGCCGTCAAAACCTGCGATTGTCGTGCCCCCCCGCGCTGCTCCCAAGCCCGCGCCGGCGGCGCCTCGCGTGCCAGTGCAAACCGCCGAACCGAAGCCCAAGTCCAACCTTTTGTTATTGGCTCGGCCGGTGGTCGCTGCGGTCGTTGTGGGCGTCATCTACTTCTTGGTCCCGTCGGGTGAAAAGAGTCAGCCGCCGCCACCGCAGCCACCTCCGCGCGAGACGGCGCAGCCGAAAGTCGAACCCAAGGCCGAGGCCGCGCCATTGCCGAGCTGGATCGCCGGACAACCCGCCGCGACAACTTCAACCAATGCGGCACCCGTTCCCTCCATGTCGCCCGCGCCGACTGCCGCCTCCCCGAAGCCGGGCGAAGCAGCAGCGCCTGCGCCCGCTCCGGCTCCCGCGCCTGCACCTGCGCCTGTGCCAACGACACCTGCGGCGACGGTTGCCGCAGCGACCACCGCCCCGGCGGCAGCCATGCCGACACCATCTGCGGCCACACCGCCTGCACCCGCTCCCGCGCCGGCCACAACTCCCGCCGCGCCGACCCCGCCCGTGCCGGCAGCCACAGCAGCCACAACAACCGCGCCCGCGCCAACACCTGCGGCACCCGCAGCCACACCGCCTGCGGCAGCGAAACCGTTGCCGGGGCCGTCGCCGGAGATGCTCGCGGCGCTGGAGGCCAACAAACCGCTCATTCCGGACGGGGGCAAACCGGTCGAGCCGGTGAAGACCAACGCCCCGGCCCCGTTTGTGTCGCCATTCTTGAAAGTCAAGTTCCCGATGCTGCCCAAACCGCCGGCTAATGCGGCGATAGACCCGCGCGTCAAGAGCGCCGTCGAGCGCGGGCGCGCCGCGGCGAAAGCCGCCGGGATCGAGAAGCTGCGCAAGATTTACGTGAGCCATGTCGAGTTGTTTCCCGACGGCCAGATTCAAACGTGCAGCTTGTTCGACACGACAGAGGAGTTGCGCGACTTCCAGGCGAAGCCGGGCTACGTCAAAGACGGCGCGCTGGTGTGCGGCAGCGGCGTGCGCATGGTCTGGTCTTCGCCGTTCTACGGCGACCTCTGGATCCGATATGTGGGTTGGATTGAAAGGTATAATCCGAAAACCTATTCCGGTCTGGTCGTCGCGTGGCACGAACACCCCCAGGGCGAATGGACGCATATCGCGGGTATCTTCAGCAACGAGGCGCGCATCGCCGAGCGGATTGCCGGCAAGTGGACCACACTCGCGAGCCAGAAATGGGAGCCGAAGCTGGGCGAGAAATACACGGTGCTGATCTCCCATCAGGGGAAGTTCATCACCTACGCCATCATCGGCGGGCCGATCCTGCCCGCGACATGCCAGTCGGAAGCCAGCGGCATGTTGTGCTTTGGCACCAGCGGCGATTATTACCACTGGGGCGGCGCTGAAAGCCGTTTCGAGCACATCGAAATCACGGGAACGGTCTCCGAGGAGTGGTTGCAACTGAGGCAAAAATGACCGCAGTCCCGGCGGACGCGGTTCGGACAATTGGTTCCCGCTCGCGCTCGCGACGGTTGACACTCGGCGTGCTTCTTCCTAGTCTCGCGGCCCATGCGAGGCACATTCATCAGTTTTGAGGGCGGCGAAGGCTGCGGCAAGAGCACGCAAGTCCGCCGGCTTGCGGCGCGGCTGGAGAAGATGGGGCGCAAGGTCCTGGTCACCCGCGAGCCGGGTGGCACGCCGCTGGGCGAGACGATCCGCCACCTGCTCAAACACAGCCCGCAGACCGATGGCGTGTGCCCGGAGTCGGAGCTTTTCCTTTTCGCGGCGGCGCGCGCGCAACTGGTGCGCTCGGTCATCCTGCCCGCGCTGGCGAAGAAAATGGTCGTGCTCTCCGACCGTTTCCACGATTCCACCACTGTTTATCAGGGCATGGTTCGCGGCGTGGACCCGAAGCTGGTGGCGGCGATCAACTGGCTCGCCGTGGGCGAGTGCGTGCCGCGGCTGACGATCGTCCTCGATATTCCCGTCGCCGAAGGCCGGCGGCGGCTCATGCGGCGAGTGCGGCCCGTGGGTGGCGAGCGCGACCGGTTTGAGGAGGAACCGCTCGGTTTCCACCGCCAGGTCGCGCGCGGCTACCTGCGGCTGGCCGAGGCGGAGCCGAAACGCATCAAGGTCGTGGACGGCCGCGGCACGCCCGACGAGGTCGAGGCCGCCATTTGGGAGCACGTGAAGCATGTCCTTTAAGGACCTCTCGAAGACCCAGCCCGCCGTGGCCGCCGTCCTGCAACGCAGCCTGGCCAACCAGCGCCTCGCCCACGCGCTCTTGTTCTCAGGCGACGGCATCGAGGACATGGAACTGGCCGCGCGCGAACTCGCCAAGGCCGTCAACTGCGAGTCGCCGCGCAAGGACGGCGGGTGCGACCGCTGCGAGAGCTGTCGCAAGATTGACGCCAGCACGCCGCCCGGCGGCCTGCATCCCGACGTGCAATGGATTCGGCCCGAATCCAAGTCGCGGCGAATTGACATCGAGCAGATGCGCGAGTTGGAAAAGACGCTTCATCTCAAGCCGGCCCTCGGCGGCGTGAAGGTGGGCATCCTAGTCGAGGCCGACCGCCTCGTGCATGCCGCGGCCAACGCGTTTCTCAAGACGCTGGAGGAGCCGCCGGACCGCTCGTTGATCCTGCTGCTGTCCACCGAGCCGCAACAATTGCTGGAGACCGTCCGCTCGCGCTGCCAACGCCTCCAATTCGGCGCCTCCACCCCGCGCGAGCCGAACCCGGCGCACGCGGCGGTGGTCGAAGGCTTGCTTGCGCTGCTGGGCGCCGGCGGCTCGGTGCTGGCCGCGTATCGCCTGCTCGGAGTCATTCGCGCGTTCCTCGACGGCGAGAAGAAGCGGATCGAGCCGGAGATCGAGCAGCGCCTGCAACTGGAACGCTACCGCGACGTCGCCGACAAGGAGTGGAAGGAGAAGATGGAAGACGAGATGGCGGCACAGGTCGAGGCCGAGTATCGCCGCTCGCGCGCGGCGCTGGTGGTGACGATGGACTGGTTGCTGCGCGACCTTCTGATGTGTGTCCAAGGCGGCGACGGCGCGAAAAGGTTGTTCCATCGCGACCGGCGCGACGCGCTGCGCGGGCTGGCGGCCAAGCTCACGTTGGAGCGCGCGCTCGACAATCTCGCCGCCATCGAAGACCTGCATGACCAGATTGAACGCAACGTCAACGAATCGCTCGCGTTGGAGATGACCCTGCTGCGGTTGAGCGGCCTTGCGCCGGCGAGGGCGTTGGCGTAGCTGCATTGGGTAATCAGTGATCAGTGTTCAGTAATCAGCGATCAGCCCTTGTCTGACCGCCCACTGTCCAGTGACTGCTGATCATTGGACACTGATTACTGGACACTGACCCCAATGGGATCGCGATTACTTGACAGCGCCCTCTGGCTGCTGGTCTTCCTGCTGCCGGTCAAATTCGGCGGCCTCGTTATCATGCCCGACCGTCCGGAGACCTTCAGCGAGTGGTGGCTCGGCCGCTGGCCGGTGGAGATCGCCATCGCTTGCGCGCTGCTCTGGGTGGCGGTCGCATTTTTCCACAGCCGCCGACGTGAGATGACGGAGACGCTTCCTCGCGTCGGCGGCTACGGGGCATTTTGGCTTTTGCTGCTCTGGTTGGCCG
>JAOACV010000879.1 GCA_026417675.1 Verrucomicrobiia bacterium | reverse complement strand
AGATGTGTATAAGAGACAGGGTGTATCTCGTCCTGACGCTTTTCTATCTGGTGGGCGCGATCACGGCGCTGCCGCAGCGGCCCGTCAATCCCTGGCTGCGCGGGCCGAGGCTGCAGGGACAAAAGCTTTGACAGCCTCCGCGCATCCTTTCTAGCCTCTGATTGTGGAAACGCTGGTTACATACCGCCGGTTGCTGGCGATGGTGCGGCCCTACCGCGGGCGCTTGGCGATCGGGCTACTCATGGGGCTGCTCGTCGCGATCAGCAACCCGGCGATGGTGGTGATCGTCCAGAAGGTGCTGGCCAAGGTTTTCACTCCCGAAAGGGACCTCACGGCCTGGCAGATCGCCGCCTATGCGGCGCTGGTGCCGGTGGTGTTCGTTGCGCGCGGGGCGGTGACGTATCTCAACGGCTACCTGATGAACTGGGTCGGTCTGCGCGTGGTCATGGACTTGCGCAACCGCCTGTTCGCGCACCTGCAAACACTTTCGCTGGATTTCTACAACCAGACGCGCATCGGCGACATGATGTCGCGCGTGGTCAACGATTCCGAGGTCGTGCGCCGCTCGGTGTCCGTCAGCCTTGCCGATCTGTTGCGCGAGCCGTTCAGTGTCGTGGGTTTGCTGGCCACGCTCTTCTGGTATGATTGGAAGTTCACGTTGATGGCGCTGGTGGTGTTCCCGGTCTGCGTCGTGCCCATCGGCATCTACGGCCGCAAGGTGCGCCGCGCCACGCGCCGGACGCAGGAGAACCTGGCGGCGCTGACCGGGCTGCTGCACGAGAACTTCACGGGCGTGCGGATCGTCAAGGCGTTCTGCATGGAGCGGCACGAGATCGAGAAGTTCCGCCGGAGCACCGAGGACCTGATTCGCCAGATGATGCGCGTGGTGCGCGCCAACGAGATGCTGACGCCGGTGATCGAGTTTTTGGGCGCGTTCGGCGTGGCCGGCGTCTTCCTGTATGCCTACACCGCCGGCATGACCGGCGACATGTTCGGCGCGCTGGGCATGGGCATGTATATGCTCTACCAGCCCTGTCTCTTAT
>JAOACV010000878.1 GCA_026417675.1 Verrucomicrobiia bacterium | reverse complement strand
GGCCATATTACCAAACATCCTTGCAACCCGCCCGTTATTCCGCTACAGCCAACGGCCATGCGTATCGTGGTGCAACGGGTCAGCCGCGCGGCGGTCCGCGTGGACGGCCAGACGCTCGGCGAGATCGGCCGCGGGCTGCTGGTGTTGCTGGGCATCGGCAAGACCGACACCGATGCCGACAGCGACTACATCATCGGCAAGATTCTCTCGCTCCGCATCTTCCACGACGACGAAGGAAGGATGAACCGTTCCGTCACCGACATCGGCGGCGGCATCCTGATCGTTTCGCAGTTCACCCTTCACGGCGACGTGCGCAAAGGCACGCGCCCGAGTTTTTCTGATGCCATGCCGCCGGCCGACGCGGAGAAGTTCTACAACCGCTTCATGGAAAAACTGCGCGCCGCGACGACGCTTCAGGTCGCGGAAGGCAGGTTTGCCGCCATGATGCAGGTGGAGTTGGTCAATGATGGTCCCGTCACCATCCTTCTCGACAGTCAGCGGAAGTTCTAGAATCCCCAACCGAAGCTCTTCGTCATGAACCTATCGTGCCTCGTCGTTCCAAGTCTTGTCGCGCTGTGCGCGCTCTGCGGTCAGACCCGCGCTGCCGAGCGAAAACCCAACATCATCTTCATTCTCGCCGACGACCTCGGCTGGACCGACCTCGCCGTGCAGGGGTCGAAATACTACGAGTCGCCACACATTGACCGTCTGGCGGCGCAGGGAATGCGCTTCACCAACTACCACAACTGCCAGAACTGCACCCCGACTCGCGCCGCGCTCATGAGCGGCCAGTATGCGCCGCGCACCGGCGTCTACACCGTCGGCGGCATCGAGCGGTTCAACTGGCGCATCCGTCCGCTGCGCCCTGTGGACAACGTCGAGAAGCTGCCGCTGGAAAAAATCACCGTCGCACAGGCGCTCAAGTCGGCCGGTTACGCCACCGCCATTTTCGGCAAGTGGCACCTTGGCCAGAACGGCGACTATCATCCGGGCAAGCGCGGCTTCGACGAGGCTATCACGACGATGGGCAAACACTTTGACTTCGTCACACAGCCGCCGGTGGAGTATCCCAAGGGCATTTACCTCGCCGACTGGCTCACCGAC
>JAOACV010000877.1 GCA_026417675.1 Verrucomicrobiia bacterium | reverse complement strand
GCGCTGGACCGCCTCGGTGTGGATGCACGCGACGCCCTCTACATCGGCGATACGGTTCACGACATGCGGGCTGCTGCCGGTGCCGGTGTGCCTCGGTGCGCGGTGCTCTGGGGCACCGGCATTTCGCCGATGGCATCCAGGTGCGCGCTACCGCGCCGATAGCTTTGCTCGCTAAAGGCTTCCACCACGATTCGCTCCAGTTCGCCCCTCTTGGACTGCCAGCAGTGCAGGCGCAGCAACGCGCACGTCGGCAACTATTCGGGCAAAAATGCCGCCAGCCGACGACCGCAGGGCTGGCAGGCCACCGACCAAATGGGCTTGGAGATTGGCAACCAACCTGCCTCCGGTAACAATCTTTTTGGCGCAAAGCGCTATCCGGCGTAAAGCGCTAATAGCGGGCCGCGTTCTATAACCAGCCCGTGGCCTCCGCCAGCAGTCGGCAATACTCGACAAAGTTCGGCCATGAGACATCGGGCGGGATGCCGTGGTCGCAGCCGGGGATGTAGCCGCCCGCATCAATGACGGGTTTGAGGCGCGCAAGCTCGGCGCGGATGACCTCGCCGCCCTTGGCCATTGCGCGCTTGTCCACGCCGCCGCGGTAGGCCATGCGCGTGCCGAATTGCCGCCGATACGCGGGCAGGTCGTTGCCAGCGGCGACTTCCTGCGGGCAGTTGCAGTTGATGCCCGCTTCAATCCAGACCGGGATCAGCGTGCCGACATAGCCGTCGGAATCCACATCGTAGATCGGCACGCCGGCCTCGCGGCAGACTTCGCCCCAGGTCCGCCACGTGGGCAGCAGGAACTCGCGGCACATGTCGGGACCGATCATTGGCTTGGTCTTGTAGGCCATGTCCTCGCCGATCAACACGAAGTCCGGCACGTAATGCGCGAAGGTTTTCCTTAGCATCCGCACCACGAATTGCTCCCAGAGTCCAATCATCTCACGCACGAAATCCGGGTCGTCGAGGAACAGCACGCACAGTTTCTCGAAGCCGCACCACTCGCGCAGTTGCCAGAACGGGCCGGGAAAGATCAGGCCCTGTCTCTTATACACATCT
>JAOACV010000876.1 GCA_026417675.1 Verrucomicrobiia bacterium | reverse complement strand
GGGTCATCCAGATCAATTGCTTTTCGACATTGTCGGCGAGCTTGTAGGCCTTGATGTGTCTGGTGGGCGGCTCGCCAACGAACTCGATCTTCGCCAGATCGCCCTCGCCCATGCCGGCCTGCGCGCAAAAGTTCAGGTAGCCGATTTTGGCAAAGTCAATGCCCATCAACTCCACCGCCGTGCGGTCGGCGGCCAGCCAGTCGGGGCTGACGATGCAGACCTTGTGGTGCACCGCGCTGCCGCGCACCGGGCCGTTGCCCTCCATGCCTTCGTGGCCGTCAATGACCGACAGATGCGGATGCAGCCGCGGCGCGAGCGCGAAGAGGTTGAAGTTGATCGCGCGGAAGCCGCTGCCGTGGACGATGGGTTTGTCGCATTTCGCGCCGGGCCGGTTCGCCTTGCCCCAGCGGAAACCGGGGTCCTTGATCGGCGCGCCAAAGACGATGTTCTTGAGCGACAGCGTGGCCACGNCGCGGTCGTGGGTCTTCAGCTTCGCGGCAGAGATGATGAAGTTATTCCGGTCCAGCAACAGCTTCGACATGCGGACCGCGTGGGGCCGGAAATCCTTCTCGTCGAAGACATGCACGATCTCGATCGGCTGCTCGTCAAGGTCGAGCATCTTCACGCCGTATTTCTCCGCGAGCTTCGTGTAGCCGTAGTTGGTGAACCCTTCGATGGCCGGCCCGTTGGCCGCCGACTCGGCGATGACAGTGTTCTGGAGTTTGCCGATGGACTTGAGGAACTCCAGGATGCCCTCCAGACAGTTCGCGTGCGTGGCGCAGAGCGGCACGTCCACCACGACGTTGTTGGGCTTCAGGATCACGCGCCGGTCGCCGATGGCGCGCGCAATCTCCTTCTCGAACACCTTCAGCCCGCGAAACGCGTTCTGGGCGGCGTCATCGCCCGCCATGAGCGCGACGCGGCTTGGGGTCTTCGGCGCGGTCTCCCCCGCGCGAGCCAGCAAGGCGAGGCGAGCGCCAGACAGGGCGGCGAGTCCGCCGAAGAGCGAACTCTTCAGAAAATCACGACGGGTTTGGTTGGATAGCGTTTTCACAGGGAAGATTCCGTGTTCAATCCGTTTTAAAAGACTTCTCCGTCCAAGACGGTGCGGCAG
>JAOACV010000875.1 GCA_026417675.1 Verrucomicrobiia bacterium | reverse complement strand
CTTTCCTTCTGCGCAACGGAGGCAAGTCCACCCGAACCACATTGATTCGATAATACAAGTCTTCCCGAAACATGTTTTGCTGAACCCGTTCCGCGAGGTTTTTGTTCGTTGCCGCGATAACCCTGACGTCGGCCGTCTCGGAGCGGATACCCCCCAGCGGTTCGTAAACCCTTTCCTGAAGCACGCGGAGGAGTTTGGCTTGCAGAGGGAGGGGAATATCGCCAATCTCGTCGAGAAAAAGCGTGCCGCCGTTGGCCGACTCGAACACGCCGATCCGGCGTTGCGTGGCGCCGGTGAACGACCCGCGCTCATGGCCAAACAACTCGCTCTCCAACAGCTCGCTGGGCACGGTCGCGCAATGCACGGGGACGAACGGCCCGGTCTTGCGGGGACCGTAGTTGTGCAGCGCGCGCGCGACCAGTTCCTTGCCGGTGCCGGTTTCGCCGGTGATAAGCACGGTGCTGTCGGTCGGCAGCAACTGCCGCATCAGCGCATAAACCTTCCGCATGGCGGGCCCGTTGCCTACGATGTTTTCGAATTCCGGCGCGGCCGATTGGCCCAGTTCGCGCTCGACCACGCGCAGGATTTCGTTCGCGTCAAACGGCTTGGTCAGGTAGTCCACCGCGCCCATTTTCATCGCCTCGACGGCGGGCTTGGTCTCATTGACCGCCGTGACCATCACTACCGGCGTGCCGGGCGAGAGTCGTTGCACCTTGCCGAGCAAGTCCAAGCCGTTGATATCCGGCAAACGCATGTCCAGCAGCACCAGCGACACGGCAGGCCCGCTCTGCAGCAGCCCGAGCGCGGACGTCCCGTCGGCCGCCATGCAAACGTCGTAGCGCGTCTTGAGAACCATTCGCAGTGATTCGCGTGCGCCTTCTTCGTCGTCAACGATCAGGATTCTGGGCTTGTCCATTTCTGTTTGCGTCCGATTAAGTGATAGTAACTCGGCTGTGTTTGGCTCCTCGGAGGGATCGGTATGCAGGATTTCTATGTCGCGGGCGCCGAGGCGACGGCCTCTTGCAGAGTTTTGGAAGGCGGCGGCGCTGCCGGCGCGCTGGTGGATTTCGGTCGGACCGCTGCGGCATCTTGGTCCGCCGACTGCGCCCGCACGGGC
>JAOACV010000874.1 GCA_026417675.1 Verrucomicrobiia bacterium | reverse complement strand
CGATCGGCCACCGGCAGCCGGGTCGATCAACTCGGCGCCGTCGCGCACGGGAATGCGTTCGCGGGCGATCAAGCCCACGCGCCGGCGCGCGACGCGGCTCGGGTCGTCGAGTTCGGCCAGGATGCTCTTGGACGCGCCGCCCTTCAAGCTGGCGGCAGCCGCGCGCACGGCCAGCAGATCTTTGCGGACGCGCTGCTCGAACGCCGCGTGCAGCTGATAGGCCTTCGCATCGGTCACGCCCTCGCCGGTGAACGGCACATTCACCCACTCCGGCTCGCCACGATAGACCTCGATCTCGTCCACGAACGTGTAAGGCCCGCCCGGCGTCACCATAAAAGAGACGAAACGGCCGTGCGTGCGCAACTCGCCGGTCCAGTAACGGTGGACGGCGTAATCGCTCGGCGCGGGACCGTGTTTCATGGAGAGGTTGATCAGTTCGCCGGCCGGGTAGTAGTTTTTTCCATCATCGCTGACGAGAATGACAATGCTCGCCGGCCACGTCACGTCCGCGCGGCCCGCGGCGGTGTTGAACGACACGCCACGAATCGGCAGCACCGAGCCGAGGTCAACCGTGATGGTCGCGGCGCCGATGTTGTTCCAGCCGACGGTGCTCCGCTGCGTCCAGAAATAACCCTTCGTATAAACGCCATCGGTCAGTTGCGCGCGGTCGCCGGGGTCGGCGCAGAGGGCGTAGTTTGGTCGCGGGTCAAGCGTATAGGGTTTGCCAAGGGCGATGTTGGCCCCGGGCGGCTGAAACTCCGCAGCCGTGACAGCCAACGAAGCGGCGAGCAAAACAAGGGCCGGCAGTTTCATTGCAGATCTCAACTCGTCACAGACCCACGCGGCTACTTTGCGCGGTCCAGCCGCACTACCGCCGCCAGCACGGCCTGCGTGGCCATGCGGACGTTGACGATGTCCACGCGCTCCGGCGTGTCGCCGGCCTCGTGATAATTGGGGTCGGCGTAAGGATACGAGCCGATATTGGCGATGGCGAACGCGTAACCGGCTTTGATGAACGACCCGTCGTCGTCGCCAGGCTGCTTTCGCTGGTGCGACGACTGGATCAAACCGATGCCCTGTCTCTTATACACATCT
>JAOACV010000873.1 GCA_026417675.1 Verrucomicrobiia bacterium | reverse complement strand
CGAAGCGTGGAAGGGCCATGTTCGATTTCGCTTGCTGCACGCCAACAAGACGCTTGCCGAGCAGACGCAATCGTGTGAAGTCGCGCCGCTCGGCGATGCTCGACTAACATTTCCGCTGACCGTGCCCGCTGAACCGGGCCGATACACGCTCGAAGCCGCGCTGGTCAAGAGAGGCGCGCCGGACGTGAGCAGCCTGCGCGACTTCGTGGTGCTGACGCCGCATGAGCGCGAGGCGCGCCGCAACCTCGCCGGGGGACGACCCGTGAAGGCGTCCTCGGTGCTCACACTGGGCGGCCAGACCTATCGGGCCGAGTTCGCCGTGGACGGCAAGGACGACACGCGCTGGTCGAGCGAATGCCGCGACCCGCAGTGGCTGGCCGTGGACCTCGGCTCAACGCAGACGATTTCCCGCGTCGAGTTGCATTGGGAAGGCGCGTTTGCAAAGGCCTACACGATCCAAGTTTCGCTCGACAGCGAGAATTGGAGGACTGTCCACGCCACCGTCCAAGGCGCGGGCAAGACGGAGACCATCCGTTTTACGCCGACGCCGGCGCGATGGGTCCGCCTCCACGGCACGGAACGCGGCACGCGGTATGGCTACTCGCTGTGGGAAATGGGTGTCTATCACTGATTGACGTTGAGCAATGAGGAGAACGACATGAAACAGATCGCAACTGCAACCATTTTCGCGCTCGCAACCGCTGGTTATGGCGGTGAGTTCCACGTCGCCACCAACGGCCACGACGCGAATCCCGGCACCCGCGCCAAACCCCTCCGGACCATCCAGCGCGCCGCCGAGCTGGCGCAGCCGGGCGATGTCGTCACCGTTCACGAGGGCGTCTATCGCGAGCGGGTCAACCCGCCGCGCGGCGGCACGTCGGACAGGAAGCGCATCGTCTATCAGGCCGCGCCGGGCGAGAAGGTGGAGATCAAAGGCTCCGAGGTCGTGAAGGGCTGGACGAAGGTGCAGGACGATGTTTGGAAGGTGACGCTACCGAACTCGTTCTTCGGCAACTTCAATCCCTACAGCGACCTCATCCGCGGCGACTGGTTCAACCCCAAAGGCCGCGAGCATCACACCGGCGCGGTGTATCTGAACGGCGAGTGGCTGGCCGAGGCTGCGAAGCTCGACGACGTGCTCAAGC
>JAOACV010000872.1 GCA_026417675.1 Verrucomicrobiia bacterium | reverse complement strand
GATCATGCTGGCAGCCTTTCCGAACAGCAGGTCCACACGATAGCCCGCGCCAAAGTCCGAGTCGCCGATCGGTTTTTCCAGCGTCACCTTCGCCTGGTCAAGATTGAAACTGTCGCGGGTGTTGTTGAACACGCGCGCCGGCGTCACGCCGGGGCTGCCGCTGGCCCATGGCGCGCCCGTGGTGTCGTTCTGATTGCCGCCGGCGTTCCATGAATGCTGATACGAAGCCTGCACGTGACCGCTGATGGTGGTCGCCTCCAAAAACTCCAGCGTTTTCGGAGCGATCTTCTCGGCTGCGGTAACGACTGCCGCGGCGGCCGACATGGCCAGCGCGTAAACGACCGTCATGGGTGTGCAAGATTTCATGCTCCGCATCAGGGAGGGAAGCAGCGACTATGCCAGCGCGAAACCCGCTGTTTCCGCCGCAAAAACCCGCAAACTGACCACGCTCCTGCCTCATTTCGCCCACCGCGGCCAAAAAGAACACTTCACCTTGCGGCCCGCGACTCCGCTGTGGACTCACGTTGGCGGCAACAGGTTAGAACACATACGTCGCGTCGAACGACACCGTGACCTGTGAGTTCTCGCCGCTGCGGAAGATCCCGTTCTTGTCTTGGGCGCGGAAGGCTGGCTCGTTGGCGCGGTCCCAGCGCACCTCCACGCGCGGCGTGAAGTTGGGGAAGAGTTTCTCCAGCCAGATCGCCCACGTCACGGCCTGGTAGTCCACACCGTTGAGGTTGGAGAATGCGGCGCCCGGCCACGGTTGCGGGCCGATGAGGGTCCGCAGACCTTGCGCGCCGTCGGTGCGCGCGCCGTCGCTGTCGCTGAAGTATTCGTAGCGCAGCCCCATGCTCACAAACGGCGTCCACTGGTAGCGCGCCGACGCCGACGCGCCCCACCACGCGAAGTTGCCGCGATGGTAGAAGCCGGCGCTGTCCAACGCGCCGTCTTCGCTGCCATACATCGCGTTGAGCTGCAGTAGCAGGTTTTCCATCGGCGGCTGCCATGTGAGCACGTCGTCCACAATCCAACGGTAGCGCGAGTTGTTGCTGTTCTGCTCCGGCCCGCCCATCGCCGTGAGCGCGTTCTTGAGCTTGCCGTCCCAGAACGTCAGACCGACGCGGCCGAGCAGGGTCTTGCCGCTGTTGTTGTC
>JAOACV010000871.1 GCA_026417675.1 Verrucomicrobiia bacterium | reverse complement strand
ACAAGATCACACCGACCATACTGACGCGCAGCGCGGCATGGCAGCCGAACCGTTGGGCGAATCTCCCCGCCTGCCACGAGGCGATGAGATAGATCAGACCGTTGACGGCGCTGACGGCGAGGTTGTCGCGGTTGCCGAAACCAAAATCGTCGCGCAGCAGAAAGAACAGGTAGCAGGAATAGAACGACGCCGCGAAGGAGGTGAGACCTTCGAGGACGAAGTAAAACGCTTTTCGCTGATGCCGGGTCATGGGTCAAATGGGGAACTGGTGTTGCTAATACTGCTCAACCATCAACCATCAGCCATCAACCAAGAACCTCCCACCTCCTCGATCGCCTTGCGACAATACCATTTCACCGCGTCAGACATGGGCGGCTGGAGTGCGTCGAGTTCGGCGGCGGAACACCAGCGGATGTCGTGATGCTCGTCGGCGGCGAGCGTGAGCCGCCCGTTGCGTGGCCGCGCCCAGTAGATCATGCCGATGTGCTCGTGGGTGTCGTTGATGCGGTGAATGTCCAGAAAACGAGGCGCGATGAGCGCGCGGCTGCCCGGCCCGGTCGTCGGGGGCCGCTCGCCGAGCAGTTCCACGTCCAGCCCGCTCTCCTCCTTGGCCTCACGCAAAGCGGCGGCCTCCGGGTCTTCGTCCAGCTCGATGTGCCCGCCCAGCGGCAGCCACCGACCCAGTTCACGGTGATGGATCAGCAGCAACCTGTGCTCGTGGACAACGAAAATCGCCACGGTGAAATCTATCTTCTCATGGATATGCGCCATACACAGCGAGTGTGACGGGTGAAAGCCGAATAGTGAACTGCAAAAAGCGCCGCCGCGATTGCAGCTCGGAGCGTGTTGGTCACCGCGACTCTCGGAGACTGAACAACCTCACGCCGGGCAAGGGTTCGCCCGCTGGTTGCCAGTCGGTCGAGTCGGCGGCGTTGGTTTCGTAGAAACGGACAAACGTCGGCGGGACGCCGCGGGCTTCGAGAACTAGGAAGTGGACGTGGTAGCGGCGCGCGGCCGCGGCGGAGGCGGGTTCCCCACCGGGTGGAAGTGGCGCTCGGCGCGGGACGCCCCCGGCGAGCCCAAGTACACGATCGCCAACGGGGACGAGGGTGATCCGGGCGCCTTCATGGATCGGTCGCTCATGGAAGGCATCCCCCAC
>JAOACV010000870.1 GCA_026417675.1 Verrucomicrobiia bacterium | reverse complement strand
ACCTTGGTGGTGTTCTACGAGACCTTCCAGTCGCCCTACCGCTACACCCGCATCGGGCGCATCGAGCAGCCGCACGGGCTGGCCCAAGCGCTCGGCCCAGGTGACGTGCGCATCACATTCGCACGGCCGTAAAGCGGCATAGCCCTGCGCCGACTGGCAAAGACGCCGAACTATTCTGTCCACGCGTTTGGCCAGCCCACTCCATCGTGACTGCGTCCGCCCTACCTTCCCCATGGGCGCAAAGCAGCCAAAGGCACGACGGGCGCGCGGCGTTACGCCACCTGGCCACCGCGGATGCACGCCCAGACCGCAACCCAAACGTTCTTCTACGAGTTCGGGGGGACTCTGGGGCCATTCCCGTCTATTTAGTGCTGTTTCAGATCCACCGGACAACCGATAGCCATAACGCACGTGCAAAGCGTTGACGCAAAAGGCCGCCTGCGTGTGCTCCATCGAAGAAGTTGGCGCCGGTTTTGAGAGAACGGGGAGCGAAAGAGAGTCGAACCGGGCGACTTCATTGCCTCATGGCACCGCTGCATGGCACACGCAAAACGGCAATGAACCCCGCGTGGCGTCGCGCAACGCCCAAAGCAAAACGCCCAACCGATAGCGGTTGGGCGTTGAAGGGTGGTGGTGCAGTCTACCCCGATTTCGAACTCGTTTCCCAAACCCCTGCGTAATGGTTCGGGCCAGAGCGGAAAGTTTCTGGGCATTTGTCCGTTTCACACCGAACCCGCAGAAGCACGCTGTAGCCCCGCGGTCTGCCGGCTCACTCGATTCCCGCATCATCGTTCGGCCCATGTCTCGGCAAATCCATGCTGTCGTGAAGCAGGCGGAGCACCTCGATGACCCGTCCCGAGGCAACCCGGAACATGACGAAGTGACGGCCCTTTCTGCCTTGCCGCGCTACATGTAGGGTGCGGATGCCGGGCGCGATGTCATCCCGCACCTTGGCCCCCAGGATGTCGGGCCCCTCGTGCAAGGCCTCGATGGCTTGCGTCACGGTGTCGACATAGTAAGCAGCCTGCCTTGGGCCGAAGTGCTCCGCTGTCCACGCCGCGATGTCGAGCAGGTCCGCCTCGGCCCGGGCGGCCAGGCGAACGCGCCACGGCGCACTCATGCCTTGGCAAGCGTTTGGGCTGTCACGGCCTTCAGATGAG
>JAOACV010000086.1 GCA_026417675.1 Verrucomicrobiia bacterium | reverse complement strand
CCGCCTGGGTCAGGCACACGTCCATGACGCGCTTGAGGTAGGCCATGAACTCGTCGTGAATCGGACACGCCTGCCAGCGCCACGACGCGCTGCTGTAGGTCCGCAGGCTGCCGTCGGGACCGCGTTGAATCCATTTTTCCAAGTGCGGCACCTCATCAAGCATCGTCTCATAGATGACCGTGCTGAACTGGTGATAGCCGAGCACGCGGATGCCGCGCGCGTGAGCGCGCTTGGTGAAGTCCGCCGCGCGTTTCATCTCCTCCGCCTCGGCGCGCAGCCCGAAGCCCTTGTAGAAATGGGTGGTGACACAGTTGACGCCCGCGTCGGCAAGTTTGTCGAGGATCTCATCGCTGTGCATCCGCAGATACCACTTGCGCACCCAATGCCCCGTCGCGCGGCCGTCGCCGATGCCTGCGGCGTAGCCTCCGCGCATGTAAAGCTCGATCGGCTCCCACAAAGCCCAAACCCACCGCAGCTTGCCGGGAACGATCCAACTCGGAACATCGGTCAGCGTGTCTTTCATGATCGCGACGAGCTTGAGGGACGCGCTTCTTATAGTGTAGCTGGCGGGAGGAAGGAAGCGGATTCTCCTTGAGCCTGGGGGCGTTTTTTGCGCCGGACGCGCGTTTTCCGCAAAACCCAAGCAACGAGCCGAAGCTCGCGCGGCTGCCCCCGCCGTGGTATCAATTGCAGTTTCATGCGCATCTCAACACTCACACCCGCTGCGGCAAAGGCGCTGCCTCGAACGCTTTCGAGGTTCGCCGACCTGGTCTATAACCTCCACTGGACGTGGAGTCCGGCTGCGCGACGCTGCTTCGCGCTCGCGGCGCCGGAGGTCTGGGCGGCGACGGGCAACCCTGTCGAGTTGTTGCTGTGTCTTCCTGTCGCGCGGTGGCGGCAACTCGCGCGGGACCCGAAGTTTCTGCGCGCTTATCGCGCTGCGCTCGCCGCGCTGGACGCGCATCTCGCCGAACCAGCACACAACGGCTGCAATTTCGGTGGGCCGGTGGCCTACTTCTGCATGGAATACGGCTGGCACGAGTGTTTGCCGGTCTTCTGCGGCGGGCTGGGCGTGCTCGCTGGGGACCACACGAAGACCGCCAGCGATCTTGGTCTGCCGCTCATCGGCATCGGCATGCTCTATCGGCGCGGGTTTTTCGTTCAGCAGATCGAGCCGGACGGACGCCAAGCGCACATTTTTCCGCATTACGATTTCAACCACTGGCCCGTGCGACCCGTCGCGGCCAGGGACGGGCGCGAGATGGTCGTCAGCGTCGAGTTCCCCGGCCGCGTGGTGCGCGCGAAAGTGTGGCTTGCGCAGGTCGGGCGCGTGCCGGTGCTGCTGCTCGACACCGACATTGCGCCGAACGATCTGGCCGACCGCGCGATCACCAGCCAGCTTTACTGCCGCGGCCGCGAGATGCGCGTCTGCCAGGAACGGCTCATCGGCCTCGGCGGCGTGCGCGCGTTGCGTGCGCTCGGCATCGCGCCGGCGGTGTGGCACCTCAACGAGGGCCATTGCGTCTTCCTCCAGATCGAGCGGCTGCGTGAACTGAGGCGGCGCGGCGTCGCCTTCGAGGAGGCCTGCCGTCGCATTGCGGCGAACACCGTGTTCACAACCCACACGCCGGTGCCGGCGGGCAACGAGCAGTTCGATCCGGCGCTGGTGAAGAAATACTTCGCCGCCGACTGCCGCCAACTCGGCATCACGTTCCAACAACTGCACCGCCTCGCTTTGGAGCGTCCGCAGCCCGGCTCCGTCAACCTCACCGCGCTGGCCCTCCGTCTGTCGAGCTACCAGAACGGCGTCAGCCGTCTCAACGCGAAGGTCGAGAACAATATGTGGCGTCATCTCTGGCGCGGCCATGACCGGATTGACGCGGTCACCAATGGCGTCCACGCCGACACCTGGCTCGGCCCGGAAATCGCCGCGCTATTCGACCGCTACGCCGGGCGCGACTGGCGCTCGCGGCTCTGCGACGGCGCGTTTTGGCGCGAGGTGGTCGGCCGCATCCCTGACGCGGCGCTCTGGCGCGCGCACCAGCGGCAGAAGGCGCGGCTGATCGCGTTCGTTCGCGAGCATGTGGCGACGCAGCGGGCGCGCTACAGCGCCTCGCCGGACGACGTGCGCGCGACGGCGCGGCTGCTCGATCCGCGGGCGCTGACGGTCGGGTTCGCGCGGCGGGTGGCGCCTTACAAACGGGCCGATCTGCTCTTCAGCGACCCGAAGCACCTGCGGCGGATCATCGAGCGCCGCGACAGACCCGTGCAGTTCATCTTCGCCGGCAAGGCGCACTACGAGGACCGAGGCGGGCAGGAGTTGTTGCAGCGCCTGTTCATGTGGTGCGAGCGGCCGGAGTTCCGCGGCCGGATCGTGTTACTGGAAGAATACGACATGGCCATGGCGCGGCTGCTGGTGCAGGGCGTGGACGTGTGGCTGAACAACCCGCGACGGCCCATGGAGGCCAGCGGCACCAGCGGTCAGAAAGCCGCCATCAACGGCGCGCCCAATTGCAGCGTGCTCGATGGCTGGTGGCCCGAAGCTTGGGACGGAACCAACGGCTGGGCCATCGGCGGCGGCAAAGAGTTTGCCGACCCGCATCGGCAGGCGCGACATGACGCCACGTCGCTCTACGACCTGCGGGAACGCGACATCGTTCCGGCGTTTCACCATCACGACCGCGCGCGCTGGGTGGCCGTGATGAAGGCCAGCATCGCCACCGTCATGCCCCGCTTCAACAGCGAGCGCATGCTGCGCGACTACATCGCCCGCGCCTACGCTCCGGCGGCAGGCCGGTGTTTTGCATGACCATCATCGAGAATCGCGTTCTTCCATGGCCAATGCTCGGTGGATCGCGTTCTCCGAACGCGATGGGGTTCCAAGATGGGGGCGGCGAGCGCGTTCCGAGAACACGCCCTGCTTTGCAGATTTGACATCGCCGCGCTGCAGAACTAGCCTCCGCGCCACAAAGGAGATACACGCATGAACAACCCCAGTCTGACCCGCATCGCCGCCATGGCCGTCATGATCCTTGCCGCCGCGTTCATCGGCTGCGGCAAGAAGGGCGTTGACACCTCGAAACTCGAACGGAGCTTCCAATCCGCCGAACCGTCCGCCAAGCAAAACGTGCAGAACGTCGTGCAGGCGGTCGAGAAACAGGACTACGCCGCCGCGACGGCCTCGCTCCAAAAACTGGCCGCGCAAGCCAAGCTGACCCCCGACCAGCAGGAGGCGGTCAAGGAGGTCCTCGAACAGTTGAAGGCCAAGCTCGCCGAGACGGCCAAGAAAGCCACCGGCGACGCGCAAAAGATGATGACCGACCTGCAAAAGTCCATCCAGCGATAGACGCGGTCGGTGGTCTGTTCACACCACACGGCATGCAGGGTTGCGAGAGGCGGGCGGAGCGTGTAAATAGCACGCCCACATCGCATGAAACGAGCCGCCTTCCGACACACTGCCGTGCTGGTCGCCAGCATCTGGTTTTCCCTCTTCGCCCGGGCCGACGACTGGCCGCAATGGCTGGGCCCGCAGCGCGACGCGGTCTGGCGCGAGACGGGCATCGTTGAGAAGTTCCCGCCGCAGGGGCCGCCCGTGCGCTGGCGCGCACCCGTCGGCGGCGGTTATGCTGGGCCGGCGGTGGCGGGCGGCCGCGTCTACGTGACCGACCGCATCCGGGACGAAGGCGCGAGCGATCCGCTCAGCCAGTTCGCGCGCGGCTCGACACCGAGCAAAGAGCGAGTGCTCTGCCTGAACGAAGCCGACGGCAAGGTGGAGTGGAAGTTTGAGTATCCCTGTGTTTATACGATCAGTTATCCGGCCGGCCCGCGCGTGACGCCAGTGGTGGCGGAGGGCAAGGTCTGGACGCTCGGCGCGGAGGGGCATTTGGTTTGTCTCGACGCCGCGACGGGCAGGCTCATCTGGTCGCGCGAACTGAAGAAGGACTACGGCATCCCGTCGCCGCTGTGGGGTTTCTCCGCCCATCCGCTGCTGGACGGGCCGCGGTTGATCTGCCTCGTGGGCGGCGAGGGCAGCGTGGCGGTGGCTTTCGACAAGAACACCGGCAGGGAACTCTGGCGCGCGTTGTCGGCGAAGGAACCGGGCTACTGCCCGCCGGTGATCTACGAGGCCGGCGGACGGCGACAGCTCATCATCTGGCACCCGCAAGCAATCAACTCGCTCGATCCGGAAACCGGCGGGGTCTTCTGGTCGGAGCCGTTTTTCGCGAGGGCCGGCCTGAGCCTTGCGATGCCGCGTAAACTGGGTGATCGGCTCTTCATCTCGGCGTTCTACAACGGCCCGATCTTGCTGCGGCTCGACGCGGCCCGGCCGGCCGTGACGGTGGTCTGGCGCGGCCAGAGCAACAACGAGAAAAACACCGACAAGCTGCACTGCCTGATGAGCACGCCCTTCTTGGAGGACGGCCACATCTACGGCGTGTGCAGCTACGGCCAGTTCCGCTGCCTGCGGCTTGACACGGGCGAGCGGGTTTGGGAGACGCTGAAAGTAACCGGCGCGGAGGGTGAGAAGTTCGCGCGCTGGTGCAACGCCTTTATCGTCAAGAATGGCAACAGGTTTTTTCTCCCGAATGAGAAGGGCGATTTGATCATCGCCAAGCTTAGTCCGCGCGGCTACGAAGAGGTCAGCCGGGCGCACTTGCTGGAGCCAACCGGGCGCGCTAACGCCCGGCCCGTGCTCTGGTGCCATCCCGCGTTTGCAAACCGCTGCGTCTATTGGCGCAACGACAAGGAAATCATTTGCGTGTCACTGGCCTCGCCATAGACTTTTTTGGTGAACACGGCCGAAGTCATCAACAAAACGATGGAGCCGGAGGACCTGCGTTCGGATCGGGCGCAGGCGGTTGTCGAGGAGTTGAATGCGCTCATCCGGCTGTTGCAAGGTCGCGGCCAGAGGATCAGCGCGTGGTATGGGACCTTCGGACTAACCGGCGAGCCGGATTCGCCGGAGCAGCTCAACCGCGGCTACGGCTACCGCCCCCTTCCCGACGCGGCCGACGACAGAAACTTCCCGTGGTTCCTTTACTGGGAGATCGTCTGGGTGGTGCTCCACAATGAGTTCCGGCCCGGCCAGCGCCTGCTGGACCTCGGCGGCAGTTCCTCGCTGTTCTCCTATTACCTCGCCTCGAAGGGGCTGGACGTGACGACGGTGGATCTGAAACAGGAGCTGGTGGACAACGCCAACGCGGTCGCGCGGGCGATGGGTTGGCGATTGGCCAATCGCGTGATGGACATGCGTGCGCTGCGTTTCGACGCGCCCTTCGACCACATTACATCCATCTGCGTCTATGAACACATCCCCATCTCCGCGCGCGTGGAGATCAACCGGCGTATCCGGGACTCGCTCGTCGCGGGCGGAAAGTTCAGCATCACCTTTGACTACCGCAACCCTTCGCGGGCCGCGCGGATTGGATCGCCGCAGGAGGTTCACGAGCAGTTTGTAAAACCATCGGGCCTTGTCGTGCGAGGCAATCCAACGTTCGTGGACACCGGGACCAACTGGTTGTTGCATCCCTTCTACTCGCCGCGCGTCTCATGGGGCTACAGGTGGCGGCAAATCAAGAAGGGCCATTTCCCGGCGCGGCAATTCCTGGCCACCAAGCGGGAAAACGACTATACCTTCGGCGCGTTGTTTTTGGAGAAAGGTTAAGCCGCCGGAGAAAGGAGCAACTATGATCAGACTCGGTGGACCCGTGTTTCCGACGAGCGATGACCCGGCCGAATTGGTGCGGCTTCATCAGGAGATGGGGTTCAGCGCCGCCTACGTGCCGCCCATGAAAGACGCCGTCCGGCTCAAGGATGCGCTGGCCGCCTTGACCGCCGCCGACATCCTCATCGCCGAGGTCGGCGCCTACAACATCAACATCCTCGACACCGACGAAAAGCGTCGCCGCCAGAACATCGAGGCGATCAAGCAGTGGCTCGCCTTCGCCGACGAGATCGGCGCGGCCTGCTGCGTCATCCACGGCGGCACGGTCGAGACCGGCGGCTGGGGCGAAAGCAGCGCCGCGAATTTTTCCAAGGAGGCGTTTGAGAAGACCGTGGCCGCCGCCCAGGCGATCCTCGACGACGTGCAGCCGCGCCGCGCCAAGCTGGCGATGGAGGCGGGCAGTTGCCAGTTGCCGGACGGCCCGGAGGAATATCTCGCGCTGTTAAAAGCCATTGACCGGCCCGGCTTCGGCGTGCAACTCGACCCGGTCAACATGATCAGCAGCCCCCGGCGGTTTTTCTTCAACGGGGATTTTTTGCGCCAATGTTTCGCCCTGCTCGGCCCGCACATCGTCTGCGCCCACGCCAAGGACGTCATGCTCGGCGAGCAGGAGCCGGTGCAACTGATCGAGTGCCTCGCAGGCCAGGGGCAACTGGACTACCGCGCCTACCTGCTCGAACTCTCCAAGCTCCACAAGGAACCGAAGGTGTTGCCGGATCAGTTGACCAAGACCTTCCAGATTGATCTGAAGAAGTTCTACGCCAGGCAATCCCCGCCGCTGATGATCGCGGGCGTCTCCGGCATCCGCCAGTGCCGGACGGCGCGAGATTTCATCCTCCGCGTCGCCGAGGAAGTCGGCGTCTCCATCTGGGGCATCGAGAAGGCGAAGGCGTGAAGGGTGAAACGTCAACCGTAAAAGCTGAAGCGCGGCGTCCGGTCTTGAATTTTGCGTTCACGTCTTGCTTTGCGCGCCGGCCAGGATGCGCCGGGACTCGTCCAAGAAGATGCCCCGCAGTTTCATCGCGAGCTGCTGGGGCGCGGTGGATTTCGCCAGCGCCTCTTGTTCGCTGACCACACCGGACTTGACCAGGTTGTGGAGCGACTGGTTGAAGCTCGTCATTTCGTCGTCGCCGGTCTCGATGACGTCGCTGAGCTGGTCGAGCCGGCCGTCCTCGAAAAGCCTCCGCACCGTGGCGTTGTTGCGCAGGATTTCCACCGCCGGAACGACGCCGCCGGCCCGCGCGTTGACCAGCCGCTGGCAGATCACGGCGTTGAGCGTCACGCCCAGTTGGCGACGGATGGGTTCGCGCTCCGGTGACGGGAAGAAATCCAGGATCCGGCCGATGGCCTGCGGCGCGCTGTTGGCGTGCAGCGTGGTCAGCACCAAGTGGCCCGTGTCGGCGGCGTTGAGGCCCGCCATGAAGCTGGCCGCGTCACGCATCTCGCCGATCACGATGACGTCGGGGTCCTGCCGCATGACGTGGCGCAACGCCGTCTCGAAGCTGGCGGTGTCCAGCCCGATCTCGCGCTGTTCGATCTCCGACAGTCGGTCCTCGAACAGGTATTCAATCGGGTCTTCGAGGGTGATGATGTGCTTGCGCGCCGTCCGGTTGATGTGCTCGATGATCGCGGCCAGTGTGGTGGACTTGCCGGAGCCGGCCGCGCCCGCCAGCAGCACGATGCCGCCGGGAGACGAGGCGATCTTTCTCAGCGTGTCAGCTGGCAGCCGCAGTTCATCCAAGGTCGGGATGGCGGTCCTGACGTGACGCAGGGCGATGGCCAACTGGCCGCGCTGTTGGAAGACATTGACGCGGAAGCGGCCGATGCCTTCCGCGACGTGGGAAAAATCCGCCTCGCGGTATTCTTCAAACCGCTCCCGCAAATGCGGCGGCAGCAATGCGGCCACCAGCTTGCGCATCTGCTCCTCGGTCGGGGGCGGCAGGTCACTGGGGCAAAGTTGCCGCGCGATGCGAAACACCGGCGCCGCTCCGCTCTTCAGATGGATGTCCGACGCTCCGCGCTGGAGGGCCGTCCGCAGTAGACGCTCAAACAGTTCCATGCGAGCCGGCCTCGCTCAGACACCGGCGCTGGCAAAGGCCGCACCGCGTTGCGCGGTCGAGCGGGTCTGGTGGCGGGAGAAACGGGCCAGTTCGGAGAGGGTTCGCTTGTCAGGTTCCAGAAACAATAGCGTGACGTCGTAGCCGGAATCAAAATAGGCCGGGCGGCATTCCACCACAACCCCGTTGCAGTGAACATGGCGTCCCCTCGACCGGCCTTCGGCGGGCAGTTCCACCTCCACATCC
>JAOACV010000869.1:258-1191 GCA_026417675.1 Verrucomicrobiia bacterium | reverse complement strand
GCGTTGGTCAGGATGTTGACCGCAACCTGCTGCATCTCGCCGGAATTGAGCCGCAGCGGCGGCAGCGCGTCGTCGAAGCGGCAGTGGATCTCGACCTTCTGCGACGCGGCCCGCGGCCGGACTTGTTCCACCGCGCGCTCGATGATCGGACGCAGATCGGTTATCTCCGTCGTCTGGGCGGCCGGACGGGAATACGCCAGCAGCGTCTGCACAATCTCGCCGCAACGCAGCGCCTCGCGCTCGATGATCTCCACCCGCTTGCGGACCAACGGGTCCAGTTGCATGTCGTGCAACATCAGTTGCGCGTAACCAAGGATGGCGGTGAGGGGGTTGTTGATCTCGTGGGCAATGCCCGCGCCCAACTGGCCGACCGCCATCATCTTCTCTCGCTGCCGCGATTCCAAGGTGGCCTCATACTGTTGGGCCAAAGGCCGCACGATCCGCCCGACCAGCCGCGCGCATGCCAGCGCGACGACCAGCCCGACCAGCAGGGTGTAGAGCAACGACATCATCCAGGCTTCCTGCAACATCAGGATGGTTGGCACGTGACTGACGCCGAGTTCGATCGCGCCGAGCAGCCGGCCCGGCCGGGTCGGGGCGCCAGGAGCCGCTCGCTCGCGCACCGGCAAATAGACAAACTGGTCACCCGCGGGGTCCGGATGGGTCTCGTAACTCGCCGCGTTGCTCTGCTGGAAACGCGCGATCAGCGCGCGTCCTACATGCACTCGGGTGGCGGGGTCCACCCGGCCGGCGGAAGCGACCGGCAATCCCTGGGCATCAAAGATCACGACGGAGATCATGTCCGGCTGGGCCACAGTTTCCATCGCCAGCGGTTGCAGTGTCCCGTGATGGCCGGCGGCCAGGGCAGGCCCGCAACGCGCTGTGAGCGTTTGACCGAGAGCCAGGATGCGCAACCTCAGCGCGGCGTAGCTC
>JAOACV010000869.1:0-248 GCA_026417675.1 Verrucomicrobiia bacterium | reverse complement strand
GAAAGCCACCAACAGAATCGAAGCCACCACGCCGATCTCGGCCCGCGCTTCCATTTTCGACCAGGCGCGTCGGTCCTCTCTTTTCTGTCGAGGCCAGTTCTCGCTCATGTTTCCAGAACGCGCCCCGCAGCCGCGTCCTCACAATACTTCTTACGACTTGGGTGGCAGAAGGTCCTCGGCGAGGCTTCGGACCTCTTTGATGGCAAACGGCTTTTGCAGCACGCGGTCAATGCCCGCCTTCTTGATCT
>JAOACV010000868.1 GCA_026417675.1 Verrucomicrobiia bacterium | reverse complement strand
GGGCTGGACCACGCCGAGACGCTGGCCGTGGTCCTGCCGGGCGTCTGGACGCGCCAGATCGCGCGCAAACGCGAAAAGCTCGAACAATACGGCCGCCGCGTCTGGGCCGTTGACGGCGCCGAGGCGGCTATCGAGGCAACCGAGAAGTTTTTCCACTCGCTGGACATGCCGACGCGACTGAAGGATTACGGCATCGCCGCCGAAGACGCCGCCGAGCGCGTGCGCGCCCGTTTCGCCGAACGCCAGGTGGCTTACGGCGAGCACGGCGACGTGAACGCGGACGCCGCCGCGGCCATCTTGCGCCTGCGGGCCTGAGCGCGCGAAATGCGGCGTTCGGATAATGGGCAGGCCGGTTGGACCGCGGAGTTCGTCAACTCCGCAATCCTGCTTGGGCGAAACGATGCCGCCGCTCTGCGACGAACCTCCTGACGCCGCCGACCAGCCCAAGCACCGGCGGTTTGCAACCGCCCGTCCTCGGGGAATCCAGCCGTGCCGCACTTCGCCCCTCCGAAATTGCGTCGCCTCCGCGGCGGCGAGCGGCTAAAGTCCTTCCCCACGCCGCCATCAGCCGACATGAAAACCTATGCGTCACGCATCCTCATCACTGCCGCCCTACTGGCTTCGGGCGCCGCTGCTGCAGACCACGCGCCCGCGCCACTCTCCGGCCCGCACACCCTTCTGGCGATCCCGACGCCCGCCGACGGCTTCGAGACCAAGGCCGCGGCGTTGCTACAGAAATGGTTGCGCCGGGCCACGCAGACGAAGGACGGATTTGAGATCGTGGCCGAAGACAAGCTTGATGATGGCGCAGGCAGGCTCATCTTCGCTCTCGGCCGCACGCGATGGGCGGACGCGCGGAAGCTCGCGACGCTCTGGCAGGACGGCTTTGTCATCACGCGCAAGGGCCATGTCATCGTCATCGCCGGCGGCAAGCCGCGCGGCACATTGTTCGGCGCGGCGCGTTTCCTCGACCGGTTCTGCGGCGTGCGGTTTTATCTGCCCGTCCCGCTCTTCACCAGCCTGCCGCGCCAGCAACCCGTGATTCCGGCAACGCTGGACGTCGTCGAGGAGCCGTTTGTCCGGGCCACGAGCATGAGCGGGCCGCTGGCCGTGCCGGGCTACAACGACTGGTTGACGCTCATCGCCGGCAACACGCGACAAGGATTGGCTGTCACGCACCAGCATAACATGGGAC
>JAOACV010000867.1 GCA_026417675.1 Verrucomicrobiia bacterium | reverse complement strand
GAAGCGTAGCCCGCGTAATCGTCGCCCGATTTCCAAATGACGCTGCCGTTGAGCTTGTTCAGCGCGAGCGTGGAGGCGCCGCGACCGCCGTTGTCCACGATCAGCATGTTGCCCTCGACCAACGGCGAACAGGCGTAACCCCATCTCGATCGCTGGCCGCCGAGGTCCTTGAGCAGGTGCTTCTGCCAAACCACCTTGCCAGTCGCCGCATCGAGGCAGAACAGATGGCCTTGATGGCTGAGCGTATAAACGAGGTTGCCGTCCACCGTCGGCGTCGCGGCGGGGCCGCCCTCGAACTGTCGGCGGTCGAGCGGACAGGGATACGTGTGCTGCCAAAGTTGCCTGCCGGTGGCCGCATCGAGGCAGTGCACGATGTCCTGGTCGCTCTTGTTGCCCATCGTGAACAGCCGACCTTGGCTTACCGACACCGACGACGCGCCCGTGCCGACCGCCAAGGTCCACAACTGCTTCGGTCCCTCCGCCGGCCACGCGACCGACCAGCCTTTCTCGGTCGAGATGCCGTCGTTTTGCGCGCCGCGATATCGCGGCCAATCCCCCGCCCCAACTGCGCTCGCGCCAAGCGCCAAGCTCAAAGCGCAAATTATCGCCGTCCGCGTCGTGTTTTGTTTCATGTGTGCTCCTAGCCGGGTTGTCACTGTCGTTCTGCGGCCAAATTGTTGCGGTGAAGCTATCACCGGACCCGCCGTCCTTCCAATTTCAATTTGGACTCTATGCTAGACAGCGGCGCATCGCCTGACGCAGTATGCGGGCGCAACCGACAACGCATCTGAAATGGATGAATCTGGCGCAATCGCCCTGAAAGCCTCCACGGCGCGGCCCACGCACGTCCGCTACAAGGTCGTGGGACTGGCCGTGTTGCTGGCGATGGTCACTTACCTGGACCGCGTGTGCATCTCGAAACTCGCGCCGGACATCATGCGCGACTTGTCGCTGACCAAGGTGCAGATGAGCTGGGTGTTCACGGCGTTCGCGCTGGCCTACGCGATGTTCGAGATTCCCACAGCATGGTGGGCCGACCGTCAGGGCACGCGGCGGGTGCTGACACGCATCGTGGTCTGGTGGTCGGCCTTCACCATCGCCACCGCGGCGGCGTTTAACTACGCGTCGCTGCTCGTCATGCGTTTCCTTTTCGGCGCGGGCGAGGCGGGCGCATGGCCGTGCGTGGCGCGGACGTT
>JAOACV010000866.1 GCA_026417675.1 Verrucomicrobiia bacterium | reverse complement strand
GGCCGCTGCCGGTGGGGTGTTGTGCCAATCCGAGCGGACCTGCGCGGCTGAATCACGCCTGCTGGCGCAGCTTCTGAAACGCGGGGCCGATGCTGTCAATCACGTCAGAGGCGATCAGGGCTTCCTCGCCGCTCTTCTGGGCCGCGATGTCGCCGGCGGCGCCGTGGAGCCAGACGCCGAGCCGGGCGGCGTTGAAGGCCGGGATGCGTTGTCCGAGCAACGCGCCGATGATGCCGGTGAGCCCGTCGCCCATGCCGCCGCTGGCCATGCCAGGGTTGCCGGTGGAATTAACGGCCAGTTCGCCGGCGGGATTGGCCACGACGGTGTGCGCGCCTTTGAGCACGACCACGGAATCGGACTCGCGCGCGAAGCTGGCGGCGACATTCCAACGGTCGGCCTGAATCTCTTTGCTGCTCTTGCCGGTGATGCGGCCCATTTCGCCCGGATGCGGCGTGATGACCACGGGCCCGCGCTTGCCCTTGGTGCGGCCCAGTTGGGCGGGGTCCCTAGCCAGCGCGTTGAGCGCGTCGGCGTCGAGAACCATCGGTTTGCGACAGTTCTCCAGAAGCCAGCCGACGAGCCATTCCGTCGCGCTCGACAAACTGAGGCCGGGGCCGACGGCGACGGCGACGCACTTTTCAATCCACGGCGCCAGCGCCGCGGGCGACCAATCGTCGAACGGCTTGGGCATTACTTCGCGCGACTGCGCGGCGATGACCGGCCAGACGTTGCGCGGCACGCCGAGGGTAACCAGCCCTGCGCCGGCGCGCGCCGCGGCGCGGCTGGCCAGCACGGCGGCGCCGGTCAACCCTTCTGAGCCGGCCAGGATGAGCAGGTGGCCAAAATCGCCCTTGTGCGCGCTCAGCCGCCGGCGCGGCAGCAGGCCGCGCGTGTCCTCCAACATGAAATACTCCGGGCCCGGCGGCAACGCCGCGACAAAATCCGCCGGGATGCCGATGTCTACGATGGACAAGTGCCCCACGTAGTCCAGCGCGGCGGTTTGCAGCAGGCCGCGCTTGGGCAGGCCCATCGTTACAGTCAGGTCGGCCCGCACACACGCGGACGCCGGCTGGCCCGTGTCCGCGTCGAGGCCGGAGGGGATGTCAATCGCCAGCGTCGGCCGCCGCGCGGCGTTGATCAACTCGATCGCCTCTCGAATCGGACTGCGCGGTTCGCCGCTCGATCCGGTGCCAAGCAGGCCGTCCACGAC
>JAOACV010000865.1 GCA_026417675.1 Verrucomicrobiia bacterium | reverse complement strand
CTTCCGGTCCTGTCCCGTCGCCGGGAAGCACTGCAATAGAGTATTTTTTCATTCGTTTATCCAACTGTGAGATGGCGACGATACTTGGCGGATTTCCGCAACGCAAGTCTGGAGGCGAGGCTACACGTCACAAACGAGCCGCCCCAATACATCCGACGACGATGCAGGGCCGCTTGCCAGCGCCGGCTGTTCGTGGTTTGCCAACGAAATCAAAATCGCCGGGGCGGGGACCTGGTCCATCAAACACGGTGCTCTCGTGCGCCTCTTCGTGGTTGAAAGGCGTCGCGGAGTTCGTGTGTCGAGACTTCCCCCGCCTCGCGTCGGGGGCTACGTGGGATTGACGCCTAGAAATCCAATCCGCGCCGGTCGGCCTTCTGTTTTTGTGGCGCCGATGGCGGCGGTTTCAAGGAGGCGTAGTCGGCGACGATGATCTTGTGGAGGTTCAGGCGCGGCAGCTTGATCATCAGCGCGGTCTCGCCGGTCTTCGATTCGGGCCGCTCGCCGTCGGGCGCGTCGGGGTCTAGGACGGTGAAGCCGCGCAGTTTCAGGTCGTGCGGGATGGGCAGGCGCAGCATGAGGTTCTCGATCGGCTTGGGCGACGGGGCGTTGACGCCGAGCGGGACGTTGTAGTTGACGAAATGGTAGCAGGCGTGCACGTCCCAAGTCTCGCGGTTACGGCGCGTGAAAGCGTTGACATAAACGTTGCGCAGTTCCGGCCGGCCGTCGTCCACAATGAGGCAGGGATCAATGTGGACGTAATCGCCGAGCCAGCCCAGCAGCGCCTCGGGGGAATCCAGCTTGTCCATGCGCATGACCAAGCCGCTGCCCGGCGAGCGCGTGTTGACCATCGGCAGCAGCGGCGAATCGGGCGGTTGCTCGCCGACCATTAGGACGTTGCCGCCAGTGCGCACCCAGTCGGCGACCGTCGTCAGCCATTTCAGCTCGGCGCGGGTAATCTGCGGCAGGATCAGCGCAGGGTAGCGGCGCAGGAAGTTGTTGGTGGCAAAGCTCTCCTCCAGCACGTAGTCGAACGGCACGTGCGCAGCGAGCAACTGCTGGCTGACCTGCGCGACAACCTCGGCGTGTTTGCGATTGCCCGCCAGTTTCTGCTCGCTCCAGAACGCCACGCCGACGGCGGCAAACGAGTCGTTGCTCCGGAAGAGATCGGCGTGTTTCTCGTAGAAGGCGCGCCATTGTCTGATGACGGCGGGG
>JAOACV010000864.1 GCA_026417675.1 Verrucomicrobiia bacterium | reverse complement strand
AGCCTGTGGGTCATCCCGATGCCTTCGAGCTGACGATCGAGGAGATGGTGGCGCGTGTCGCGAACGACCTGCGGCAGGGCATCACCGAGGTGCACATCGTCGGTGGCCTGCATCCGACGCTGCCGTTGAGCTACTACACCGACCTCATCCGTGCGCTGAAGAAGCTCGACGCCAACTTGCACGTCAAGGCGTTGACAGCAGTCGAGATCTATCACCTCGCGTCGCTGGCGAAGACAACCATGCCGGAGATCCTCATCGCGCTGCGCGAGGCCGGCCTTGACTCGATCACCGGCGGCGGCGCGGAGATTTTCTCGCAGCGGGTTCGGAACATCCTTTGCCCCGACAAGGAAACCGCCGAGCAATACCTCGACTGCCACCGCACGTGGCACCAGATGGGGATGCGCTCGACCTGCACGATGCTCTACGGGCACATCGAGACGCTGGAGGAGCGCGTGGATCACCTTCGCCGGCTGCGCGCGTTGCAGGACCAGACGCGGGGCTTCACCACGCTCGTGCCGCTGCATTTTGTTCCTGACCACACACGACTTGCGCATCTGACGCCCGCTTCGGGTTTCGACGACCTCCGCAACCTCGCTGTCGCGCGCATCTACCTAGACAACTTCGACCACATCACCGGCTACTGGGTTGCGCTGGGCCCCAAGCTCGCACAGCTTGCTCTGAGTTTCGGCGTGGACGACCTGCATGGCACCATCCGGGAGGAGAAAATCTTCCACATGGCCGGCGCCAGGACGCCGCAACAGCAGACGCGCGAGGAACTCGAACGCGCCATCATCGAAGCGGGCCGCGTCCCCGTGCAGCGGGATTCCGTTTTCCGACCGCTGAAGATCGGTCCGGTCACCAACGGCCAGTCGTCCGACCCGACGCTCGGCCCCGCGCCGGGCATCCTGCTCGCCAACCAGGCCACCGCATGAACAGGTCGCCCCGCATCGGTTGCGTGCCCTATCTCAACGCCAAGCCGTTGATCTACGGTTTGGAGAAAGAGGTTGAATTCGAACACCCCTCGCGGCTGGCGGCGCGGCTGGCGGCGGGCGAACTGGATGCGGCGCTGGTGCCCGTTGTGGAATGTTTTCGCCAGCCCGGCTACGTCATGGCCGACGGCGTCGCCATTGCCTGCGAGGGCGCGGTTAAGAGCGTGTTTCTGGCGCATCGTCAACCGTTGGAACGGGTCCGCCAAGTGGTTGTGGACGCCTCC
>JAOACV010000863.1 GCA_026417675.1 Verrucomicrobiia bacterium | reverse complement strand
CATCCGCGGCGGCTACGAGACCGCCAGCCGCGAGTGCTACTGGACCAAAACCTACATCGGCGGCCACGACGTGTTCTATCACGGTTTCGGCGAGGACAACGGCATCTGGGGCACATGGGAAATCCCCGGCGACAACCACGGCGGCTTCCGCATCTGGCCAAAGGCGCTCGGCGAGGGCGAAGGAATACACGCCACGCACGAAGAAGAAGCGCCCTGCGACGCGGTCGCCGGAGCAGCCGTCTAGCTGTTTCTTACACGCCCTTCGGCACGGCCCAGTGGCCGGGGCGGTAATCGCGGCGGACGAGTTTGTTGGCCTCGTTGTCGCCGAGGAACCGCTCGTGCTGCGGGTCGAACTGCAATGTGCGACCGAGGCGCGTGGCGATGTTGCCGAGATGGCAGAGACAGGCGGAGTAGTGGTGGATTTCCACGTCGGCATTGGGGCGCGCGCCGGTTTTGATGCAGTCGAGGAAGTTGCGGTTGTGGGCGAGAAGGTCCGTTCTGCCTTCGGCTTTTTCCACCAGCTTGTTGCGCGCGGCGAACAACTCCCAGCCCTTGCCTTTGCCGAGGATCATGTAGCCCTTGGTGCCGTAGTAGCCATCGCCGTTCTCGTGGCCCTCCTGCACGTAGGGCGCCCAGATGCGTTGCTCGTAGATCAGTTGCTTCTTCTTCCCGCCGTCGAGGTCGTATTCAAAGATGACGGTCTGGGTGTCAGGGAACTGCTGGTCGTCGTCGAAGAAATACTTGCCGCCAAGCGCGCAGACGCGGTTGGGGTGGCGGTCGCCGACGCCGAGGCCCCAGCGGCCGAGGTCGAGGTCGTGGACGCCGTCGTTGCCCATGTCGCCGGTGCCGAAGGCGAACCACCAGCGCCAGACGCCGGGCAGCAGGTTGGGGCGATAAGGCACCATCGGCGCGGGGCCGACCCACGCGTCGAAGTCGAGGTGCGGCGGCGGATCGCAGGGCGGTTTCTTGCCGATGTTGCCGCGCAGTTGGCTGTTCCAAACGCGCACGGCCAGCACGTCGCCGATGGCGCCGCTGGCGAGTTTCTCCATCGCGGCGCGCACGTGGGCGGTGCTGCGGCTTTGCGTGCCGACTTGGACGACGCGCTTGTTGCGGCGCGCGGCTTCGATCATCAGGCGGCCCTCGCGGATGTTGTGCGAGCCGGGCTTCTCGACATAGACGTGTTTGCCCGCGTCGCAGGCGAGGATCGTGGCGGG
>JAOACV010000862.1 GCA_026417675.1 Verrucomicrobiia bacterium | reverse complement strand
ATGTGTATAAGAGACAGGTCGAGGCCCATCGGCACCGGCACGCCAGCGAACTCCAACAGCGTCGGCAGCCAGTCGGTGTTGATGACCGGCGCGTTGACGACCCGCCCGGCGGGGACGCGGCCGGGCCAGCGGACGATAAGCGGGATGCGCAGGCCGCCTTCGTAGAGGAAGCCCTTGCCGGCGCGGAATGGCGTGTTATGGGTGATGACCTTGTGCGGGCCTTCAGGCACGTGAAGGCCCCCGTTGTCGGAAGTGAAGATGACGATGGTTTTCCTGGCCAGACCGAGCGCGTCGAGCTTGGCCAGCAACCGCCCGACGGTGTCGTCGAGCGTCTCGATGACGGCGGCATAGACCGGTTCGAGCGCCTGGCGGTTCTTCTCCACCAGCTTCGCTTTGGCCGCGTAGGGGATGTGCGGCGAGTTGTGCGCGAGGTAAACGAAGAACGGCCGCGCGCGGTTTTCCTCGATGAACTTCTCGGCCTGCGCGGTGAGGTCGTATTCGCCCTTGCCGCCTTCGGTCTCCGACGGCTGCGTGTTGGCCTGGCCGGGGTGATAGAAATCGAAGCCCTGATCGGTCGGCAGGAACCCTTTGCCACCGAGGTGCCATTTGCCGAGGCACGCGGTGGCGTAGCCGGCCTCCTTCAAGTGTTCGGCGATCGTCTTTTCTTCGAGCGGCAGTTGCTGGCGGATGACCGGATGCCGCAGCTTCTGTGAGCGGCAATCGGGCCGGCCCGGCAGGTAGGTCGTCAGATGCAGCCGCGCCGGGTTCTTGCCCGTCATGATCGCCGCGCGCGACGGCGAACAGATCGGCTGCGCGCAATACGCCGACGTGAACCGCGTCCCCGCCGCGGCCATGCGGTCAAGGGGCGGCGTGGGGTGCTCCTGCCGGCCATAGCAATGGAGGTCGTTGATGCCGAGATCGTCGGCGAGGATGAAGAGGATGTTCGGGCGGTCCGCTTTTTCGGCCGCGAATGAAAACCCCGCAACGGACAAGGCCGCAGCCAGCGAAAGCAGCTTCGTATTCATGGTCTGCGGTTATTACGCCAGAACGGCTGCCGCGAGGCAAGGCCGCTCGTAGGACGCAGAACGGGCGTCCAAGCCGGATGTGGACATCGCTCCCACTACCTCGAACTCAGGCACAACTCAACCTCGTCGAGGTAAAACACCGTTGGTTCATTCGCCAAACTGGTGAAGCCGAACCATTCCAGCGCGCGGAACTTCCCGTCGCAAGGCAGCGCGGGG
>JAOACV010000861.1 GCA_026417675.1 Verrucomicrobiia bacterium | reverse complement strand
AGCTGCCCGGCGCAGAGGCCGCCCACTGGCATCCCGATGAACTCGAGTTCTTTGCCGCGATACACTTCGGGCGTGCCGCGCGCGAAAAGCGATTTTACCCAAGCCGGACTGAGTTTCTTGTCGGCGGGCACAAGTTTCTCAAAGTCCGCCCGCGTGAACGGCCCGGCCATCACTTCCAGACGCGAGGTCAACACAGCAAGCGCGCTGAGGCCCGTTGCCCGCAAAAAATCTCGCCGGTCAAGTTTCATGCCGCCGCTTTGTATCCTGATTCCGTGTCGCCTTCAAGCTGCGCGTTGTGCTAGTATGTCGGCCATGAAATTTTCCTTTCCCGCGTTCCTTTTCACCCTCGCCGCGATCGCGGCAACAGGCGCCGCGCCATCCAAGTCGTATCAACCGACCGAGGCCGAGCTCCAGCAAATCCGCGCCAAAACCGAGGAGCTGGAGGCGGCGTTGAAGCGGCTGCGCCCGGACGAGCCGTTGCTGCCCGACGTGGAAGTTTATCACAAGGCCGCCGTCTGGATTGTGCGCTACGCCGACGAGGAGTTTTACTCGAAGAAATACGTTGCCGACACGCTGCTGGTGCTGGAGCGCGGCCTGGCGCGCGCCAAGGAACTCGCCGCCGGAAAGCCTTCGTGGCCGACGCAAAAAGGCCGGGTCATTCACGGTTATCGTTCTCGCGTGGACGGCAGCGTCCAACCCTACGCGCTGACCATTCCCGACAAATCCGATGGCCGCCTCGATGTCGTGTTGCACGGACGCGGCGCCACCCTCAACGAGGTCAGCTTCATTGCCGCCCGTGAAACCAACACCAGCCCCTTGCCGCCGGACCAACGCCACATGACGCTGGAGGTCTTCGGTCGCGGCAACAACGCCTATCGTTGGGCGGGCGAGACCGACGTGTTCGAGGCGCTCGCATCAGTGCGCCAGCGATACAGAATTGACGACAACAAAATCGTGTTGCGCGGCTTCTCGATGGGCGGCGCCGGCACCTGGCACCTCGCGCTGCATTACCCCGACGTGTGGGCCGCTGCCGAAGCCGGCGCGGGCTTCACCGACACCAAACACTACGCAAAGCAGGACAATTTGCCGCCGTATCAGGAGTCGGCACTGCACATTTACGACGCGGTGGACTACGCGCTCAATGCGTTCAATCTGCCGATGGTTGCCTACTGCGGCGAGGAAGATCGCGCGTTGCCCAGCACCACGCTGATGCGGGAGGCACTGGCCAAAGAAGGGTTTCGCTTCACGCAGCAGGGC
>JAOACV010000860.1 GCA_026417675.1 Verrucomicrobiia bacterium | reverse complement strand
AGACCTACACCGACTACAAGAAGCTGCTGGCCGATAGGGACGTGGACGCCGTCAGTGTCGTGACGATGTGGAACCAGCACACCGAGCCGACGCTCGCCGCGCTCAAGGCCGGCAAGCACGTCTTCCTCGAAAAACCGATGGCCTCCACCGTCGCCGACTGCGAGAAGATCGTGAAGGCGGCGAAAGCGTCGTCGAAGAACTTCATGGTTGGCCACATCTGCCGGTTCAACCCGCGCTACGCCGCCGCCAAGGACGCCATCGCCCAGGGCAAGATCGGCAGGATCGTTTCGATGTATGCGCGGCGGAACATCCCAGCCTTCGTTGGCCAGGCCGTGCTGCCGAAGATCGGCCCGATCATCGGCGACGGAGTCCATGACACCGATCTGATGCTCTGGTATTCCGGCGCGAAGGTCGTGTCGGCCTACGCCCAAACCGTCAACGTCCGCAAGCTGAAGAACCCCGACCTCGGTTGGACGATGTATCGCTTCGACAGCGGCGCCATCGGCGTGCTGGAGGATGTGTGGTTCATGCCTGACACGACAGCGTTCCAGATTGACGAGCGGATGGAGATCATCGGCACCGAAGGTTCCATCCACATCCAAGAGACGCACCCGAACTTCTCCATCGTGGACAAGACCGGCTGGCACTCGCCCGACACGACCTACTGGCCTTCGCTGCACGGGGTCCGGGCGGGCGCATTACGCGAGGAACTGAGCTATTTCGCCACGTGCATCCTCGAAGGCCGCAAGCCAACCATCATCACGCCGGAGGAATCCGCAGCCGCCGTGCGCGCTTGCCTCGCGGCGGAAGAGTCGGCGGCCACGGGAAAGATTGTGAAGTTGTGACGGATGGGCAAAATCATGGTTGGCGAAATGATGATATAGCCCCCGATGATTTTGCCAAAAACTAAACCCGACACCTGAGAGATCAACCATGAGAGAATTCCATCACCTCGGACTGCCCACCGACGACAAACAGCCCGGCGAGACCTACGTGCCCGCCAGCAAGGTCTGGGTCACCGACCCATTGAAACACAAATACCGCGTCGAGTTCCTGCGCTTCGAGCCGGACTCGCCCGTCAAGGGCGTCGTGCGCGACCTGCCGCACTTCGCGTTCCGCGTGGACAGCATCAAGGACGCCATCGCCGGCGAGAAGGTCGTGCTCGGCCCGTTTGAGGCGATGCCGGGCTTGACCGTCGTGTTTATCGAGAAAGACGGCGCCGTGTTTGAGTTCATGGAGTTCGCTAAAGACGACAAGAC
>JAOACV010000085.1 GCA_026417675.1 Verrucomicrobiia bacterium | reverse complement strand
CATCAGGATCACCGACACGGCCAGCAGTTCGCCGAAGATGACGACGTCGTGCAGGTGGAGGTTCCGATAGACATAAACGGGGATGACCAGCATCGCCGCCGCCGCCGCGAGGCCGACGAGGTAGGTGAAGTTGGCGATATACATGCCCCACGACACCTGGTCGGTCATGCCCGTGGTGACGAGGCCGTGCACCAGTTGCTGGCAATAGGCATACACGCCGCCGAGTGCGATAATCGTCAGCAGCGTCATCCACGCGTGATACCGCCAGTCGCCGACGAAGCTCAGCCGGAAGCAGTCCCACAGGAAGGTCAGATACCGTTTCACGCGCCCTCCTTGAGTTCCTTGCCCTTGCTGTCGGGCGTGATCGGTTCGTGGTAACGGCTGCCGCGCTCGTCGAAGTAATAGAAGAACCGCGGCAGCGTGCCGACATCGGCCTTGAGAATGAACACTCGCTTGTTCTTGAGGATGAAGTGGACCTCGCTGTCCGGATCGAGCACGTTGCCGAACTTGCGCGAGCCGGTCGGGCACACCTCCAGGCACGCCGGCAACCGCCCAGCGCGCGCCCGGTGCAGGCAGAACGTGCATTTCTCCATCACGCCCTTGGAGCGCGGGCGGTTGGAGAGATAGGCCATGTTCGGGTTGATCTCCTCCTTCGGGATTTGCGGCTTGGTGAAGTTGAACCGGCGCGCCCAGTAGGGGCACGCGGCTTCGCAATACCGGCAGCCGATGCACCAGTCGTAATCAATCACCGTGATGCCGTCCGGCTCCTGCCAGGTGGCCTCGACCGGACAGACCTTCACACAAGGCGGGTTCGCACACTGGTGGCACTGCACCGGCATATACCACTTGTCGGGACGCGGCACCTTCTCCGCGTCGTAGTGATGGTTCGCCGACTCGACGTCAATGCTGCCTTTCTCCATCTCCAGCACGCGGATGTATTGGATCTCCGGCGAACGCGACTGGTTGTTCTCGGCGACGCAGGCGTGGACGCATTTGCGGCAGCCGATGCATCGGCTGATGTTCAGGCCATAGACAAACTCCACGCCGTCCAGCGGCGGCGGATCGGCCACTTTCGCGTCCACGCCGTAGCGTTTCCTGACCTGCTCGCGGATGCGCTCCAGCGCGGCGGCCTTTTCCTCCGGCGTCATCTCCTTGTAATGCTTCTGCAGAAACTCCTCGATGCTCGGCAAATCCTCCTCCGTCAGATGCCGCAACGGCGACATCGCCGCCGCGAGCGCCGCCACGCCGGCGGCCATCGCCGCACCGTTGGCGAGGAAATCGCGCCGCGACATCGCGTTGCCGCTCGGATTGGATTCGGTGTCGGGCATGTCAGTGTTTCGGGTTTGCTTCAGCGCCCTGCGAATAGATCCGCAGCGGATCGCGTTTTCCGCCGTGCTCCAGCGGTTTCTGCCGGCCCATGCGTAGCGTGTTCGGGCCGGGGGCCGGTTTCATCGCTGCGAACGGCGGATGATGTGGATCGTGGCACTCGATGCAGCGGCGCTTCGTCTGCGGCCCGCGCGCCTTGTCCCAATAGCCGTTGATGCGGCCGTGCGAGCCGGCCTGCCAGTCGCGATACACCGGCCCGTGGCACTTCGCGCAGAGCAGTTGCGGCTGGTTCCAGGCGATCTCCTGGCCGAAGTCGTCCACGAACGCGTTACGGTTCGTCGGATGATGACAGTTGAAGCAGCGCGTGTTGATGCCGTGATTGAGTTGAATCTCCGTGTGTTGCGTCAGCTTGCGCAACGTCTCGCTCGGCGAGGGAATGATCCGGTGGCAATCCATGCATTGATAGGTGAAGCCCGCCGCGGTGTATTCCGGTTTCAGCTTCGGCTGCCGGACGGGTGTCGGGTCGGTGGCCCACGGCGGCACCATCACGCGGGCCGGCACAGGACTGACAAACGGCACGGGATTCAACGCCAGCACGGCGGCGCAGGCCAAGAAAACAAACGCTACCCAAAGTGTCAGCCGACCCTTCATCGTTGCAAACCTGTCTCGGTGATCATCGCGATTATGGCGCCACTTCTAGCGGAAATGGTATTGGGAGGAATTGACGCACGTCAACAAATGTTCCGAGCGACCACGTCGGAGCGTGCGTCCTTCGAACACGCCCCGGGGCGCGGCGTTACGACGACTCTTCAACGGCATCTCGCGTCCACCTCCAACCACGCCCTCTTCGTCGCGACCAGCCCTGCGAGGCTTCCTGCATTGGGAATAGAGAAAACTTTGGTGCCAGGGGAGGGAGTCGAACCCACGACCAAGGGCTTATGAGTCCCCTGCTCTACCACCTGAGCTACCCTGGCACCGCTGCCAAGAGGCGCGACACAGTATGAACGTCCACCAGCGATGTCAATGGCAAACACCGCGATGCCACCGTCCCCTTCTGCTCCCGTATTGTCATTGGGTCACGGAAGCACCAGAAAAGGTTCAGACCTTAACTAGGCAGGGAGTGGTTGTTGGACCCATGCCACATCAGCGAGCGGGTGCGTGGATAAGCGGGGCAGGATCCGCGGTTGGATTGCTGGATTATGGCTGGAGTATGGCGCGGCGACCGCGAACCTGTGCTGGAGGCGTTGCGGCAAATCGAGGGAAGCGTGGGGCGCGTCAAGCCGGAGGACTCTCGCGGGCGGCTCGCCCGGCTCAGTTGCTGAGGTTGCAGCAACAGCTTGCGGCGCAACCGCGCTGGTGGGAAAAGTTTGTTTAACCACCGTGAAAGGGTATCTGGGTTCGGCCGCGACCGACCATTGACGGATAACGCCGGCGCTCATTTCCCAAGGAATTTCACGGCGGCCTCTGTGCGGCTGTGAACGTGGAGCTTGCGATAGATGCGGCGGATGTGGCTGCGGACGGTGTCCACACTGATGCCAAGCTGCTCGGCGATTTCCTTGTATTGCCTGCCACGCGCCAGCAGTGAGAGCAGATCACGCTCGCGCTCGGTGAGACCCTCGGCGTTGGCGGGTTGAGACGACTGGGACTGGAAGAACTGCACGACATGCCGGGCGATCTGCGGGGTCATCGGCGAGCCGCCGCGATGGGCTTGCTCAATGGCTTCCGGCAGTTCCGCGATGGCGGCGCGTTTCAGGAGATAACCGCTCGCGCCCGCGCGCAAGGCGGCGAAAATCTTGTCGGCGTCCTCGAACATCGTCAGCATCACGATCTCGGTCTTTGGCAGGCGCGCCTTGAGTTCGCGTGTGCAATCAATGCCGGACATGCCAGGCAAATTGATGTCCATGAGCACCACGTCGGGCGGGGCTTTCGGCAGCGCCGCGAGCGCCTCTTCGCCGGTGGCAAAAGCGCCGATGCAGCGCAGACCCTTGCGGCTGTTGATGAGGTCGGCTAGGTCCTGCCGCAGCGCGGCCTTGTCTTCAACGATGGCAACGGTGATGGGCATGGGCGTGAAAGCTAATGCGTAAAACGAGATTCGTAACCGGTTATTCGTGCGTCAGCGGCCAGGTCAATGTAACTGTGGTTCCCTGGCCGGGTTGGCTTTCGATTTGACACTCGCCGCCGACAGCGGCAAGGCGGTGGCGCATATTGGCAAGGCCGTTGCCGGCGATGCGATTGCTGGTCGAGAAACCTTTGCCGTTGTCGGCGATGCGCACGCGCAGGCACCCGTCGGCAATCACTATGCGCAACTCGATCTTGCTGGCAGCGGCGTGTTTGACAGCGTTGTGGAGGGCCTCTTTGGCGGCTAGGAACAGGTGCGTGCGCGCCTCGGATGAAATGGGCAGCTCGGGCACGTTCTCCGGCATCTCCCGCTCCAGTTGAATGCCGGTGGGCGCAAGGTATTCGGTGGTGTATTCGCCGAGGTAGCTGACCAGTGCCTCCAAGGTGTCGTTGCGCGGGTTCAAAGTCCAGACGATCTGGTCGAGCGTTTGCGAGACGTCGCGAGCCGCGCGCGCAATGCGGTTGAGATCGTCAGCCGCCTCGGCGGACAAGCTCGGATCCTGGCGCGCGGACTCGCTCATCAACGCGATGTGAGTCAGGCTTGCACCCACGTCGTCGTGCATGTCCTTGGCAATGCGCGCGCGCTCCTCGTCAAGAGCGTGTTGGCGCTCCAACACGCGAAGACGCCGGCGCACGCGATGAAGCACGACGATGCGGATCGCGCCCGCGGTCAGAGCGAGCAGCATACCCAGCGCGCCCGCGCGAAACCAGTTGGCCTGCCAAAACGCCGGTTGGACAGTGAACTCAAGTTCTGCGGACACGCCCGTCCAGAGTCCCACAGGGTCCGTGGCGGTGACTCCGAAGACGTAGCGGCCGGGAGGCAGGTTCAGGAACGCGGCGGCGCGATCCGCGCCGGCTTCAACCCAGTTCCCGCCACCCGCGCCGGTTTCGAGCCGGTAGCGGAAACGCGCCTTTTCCGGCGAAATGAAGCTCGGTGCGTTGTAACGGAACTCAACGACGCGCGGCAGCGGCGGAACCATCACAGGGCGGCGATCCGGCGGCAGGCTGTGCGGCTGACCGTCCACCAGTAGTTGTTCGATCTGCACCAACGGCTTGAGCGGGCAGGGCAGCGGCAGCGCCGGGTCGAGTTCGACCGCGCCCTGCTTGCTTGCGAACCAAATCCGCCCGTCCCGGGCGACGCAGACGGTGTTGGCGCAGCCGGCGAAAAACTCCACGCCGCTGAGACCGTCGCCGCGGCCGTAACTGAGGCATTCCAGCGTGGCGCACTGGCCGTCGGCGACTTCATTCAGCGCCACGTCGCCAGCGCCGAGCAGCTTGCGCGAAGAACTGAACCACAAGCCGCCCGCGCCGGCGAACACCTGCCGGATGTCGTCGTCGGGCAGACCGTGGCGCGTCGTGATGCTGGCCGCCCTGTCGTGCATGAATCGCACGAGGCCACCGCCGCGCGTGCCGAGCCAGAGCGTATCGTGCGCCGCGCCGCAGATGGCTTGGATCGCCACGGCGGGCAAGCCGTTTTCCCGGCCAAAACGCTGCCATCGCACGCCATCAAACCGGTGCAGGGTGCCGGCTTGGGTGCCGACCCAGAAATGTTTGCTGGCGTCCTCGCCTAGCGCTGTGATTTCCGCAGGCACGTCGTTGGTGGAAATGCGGACCACATTGTCGTCGCGCCACTGCAGGAGACCGGCCTGTGATGTGACAATCCAGAGCGCGCCTCTGCTGTCCTGAAACAAAGATTCGATGCGTTCGCGCTTCAAACCGACGCTGACAAACCTGCCGTCACGCCAGCGGACAAGCCCACCGCCGAGCGTGCCGAGCCAGACACCGCCGCCGCGAGCGGCGCAAACAGAGGTGACCACGCCGCCGGGCCAACCGTTGGCCGTTGTGAACACCGTGCAACGGCCATCGGCCAGCCGCGTCACGCCCGCGCTGCGCGACGCCAACCAGAGCGCCCCATCGTCGTCCTGGCAGATGGAATAGATCGCGTCGCTCGCCAGACCATGCCGCGAGTCGTGGAGTTTGACGGGGCGCGGCCGCAGGCAAAGCAATCCGCCTCCCCATGTGCCGACCCACAGGTTGCGCTCGCGGTCCACACCCATCGTCGTAATGACGTTGTGTGACGTCGGCACATAGATGAATCTCCCGTCGGCGAACCGGAACAAACCTTCGCTGCGCGTGCCCACCCATAACGATTTCTCAGGGACGTATTCGCAGAGCGCCTGAATTTCCGCGCTGCCGGTGCGCCACGGGAGGTTGCCCGTCTCGATGAGTTCCAGCTTGTCGGTGAGCCGCAGCAGCAACGTGGCCCGCGCCAGCCAAAACTCCCCCGCGTCGCTGGGCAACAATCGCGGCAAGAGCATGTCGCGGCCGAGCACCACAAATCGCCGCCCGTCGAAATAGCCACACGATGTCTCCGTCTCGAACCACACCCGGCCCTCCGGCCCCGCAACGCACCTAACGGCGCCTTTGCCAGCCAGTCCGTCCGCTGCGCCAAAAAGGGTCCACTGGCCGTCCTTCCAACGCATCGCGCGCAGCTCCGGCAAGCCGACCCACACGCCGCCATCGCCGTCAGCGGCCAGCGAAGTCGGCAGGTCGGCGGAGGATGCTGTCTTCTGCGGTGCGATCGTCTCAAAAACGCCATTGCGGCGGCGTGCGAGGCCGCCTTGGTCGAGACCGATCCAAAGCGCGCCGTCGGTGGCTTCCGCGAGCAGCCGAACATTAGCGGACGCGAGGCCCGGTGAATTGGCCGGCGTGAAGACCCGAAAGTTCACGCCATCGAATCGCGCCAGACCGCGGGGCGTGCCGATCCAAAGGTAGCCGTCGCGCGTCTGCACAATGGCGGTCACGATGTCGTCCGGCAGGCCGTCCTCGACGTCCCACTGCCGCCGCAAATAATCGCCCGAGGTGACAATAGTATTCTCCGCGGCGGAGGTGAACGCGGCACAGAGCACGACAAGACCAAATGCCGCGCGAGCTACTAACGCGGGGAGAGAACCCGTGCGGCTACTGTGCTGAACCGACTTGAAAATCCATCCTGCGATCGAGGCGCAACGGCCTGCCACGCAGGACGGACTACCGGAGCCTTTCCCATGGCCCGCATGGGCGCGACTCTGCGGCGTTGGACTCATGGCGCTCACCACGCGCAGCATACATGCAGTCGGCCAGCGGAAAAGAGCATATTTGTGCGACTGGTCGCCTTGCGCGGTTTGAAGGATATTTGCCAGATAGGAGCTTCTGTCCGCGCCAGAGCGCGGCTAAGCGAGAAGCTGGTGAGCGAGTTTGGAATTAAACAAGAATCAAGAGGTGTCACCATGACAGCCGGAAGAATGCAGTTCGCCAGGCTAGTCATCGCCGCCGTGCTGATGGTCGTCGTCGCCGGCGCCTCTGCGGCGCCGCAACCGCCCGATCCGCCGCCGCTGGAAAAACCCGCGCCGCCGCCGGCACATATGGCTTCCTCGGAAGGTGTCCCGCCATTGCCGTATCCGGCCGTGTTGCTGAAGCGCCAGGAGCGCAAGAACCCGCCGCAGCCGCCGGTGCTGATCACCAAGATTCGCACCAATGATCCCGAAGACTGGGCGCGCGTGCCCAACGACCTCAAGGGCCTGTTGGAATTCATGAGTGCGGGCATGAACGTCCATTTCACGCCGAACATCAAGACCTTCGCGCAGATCTCCACCGACCCCAGCAAGAACCCGGTGCTCTATCGTTCCGGCTACAAGGAGTTCAAGCTGGAGAAACAGGAGATCGCGTTACTGCGCGAATATGTCCTGAACGGCGGCACGATCATCTTCAACCCGCTCGTGGGTAATCCGAACTTTTACAAGTCGGCTTTGCAAGCCGCGCGCGAGATCATGCCAATGCGGCCGGTTTATCAGTTGCGCCTTGACCATCCGGTGTTCCACTCCTACTACAACATCGAGCGGGTCAAGTATCATCCGCGGTTGGTCAAAGACGGTCTCGCCGAGCCGTATCCGCATCTGGACGGCGTGGACATTGACAACCGCACCGCCATCTTCATCTCGAAGTGGGATTTCGCGTGCGGTTGGGAGCGCAACCCCACCGACAGTTGGGGCTACGCGGAAGAAGACGCCAAAAAGCTTGGCGCGAACATCCTCAGCTACGTCACAGCCATGAAGGACGCTGGCCGCAGCGTGGGCAAGAGCGTCGAGTTGGTCAATGCCGACAAGAAGGCCGCCGGCAAGTTCCGCGTCGGCCAGGTCATCCACAACGGCGTCTGGAAGACCCGCACCGCCGCCTTCCCGATGCTGCTGAACCAGTTTCATGCGGTCTCCGGCACGCCCGTGTCGTTTGAACTGCGCGAGGTGAGCTTGGACGACTCGAAGTTGTTCGAGACGCCCTTCCTCTACATCACCGGCACCACTGACTTTACCTTGAGCGAACAAGAACGCTCCAATCTCCGCCGGTTTCTGGCCAACGGCGGCGTGCTTTTTGCCGAGGCCGGCGAGGGCCGCCCGTCGTTTGACCAGGCGTTCCGCAAGGAAATGGCGCAAGTGCTGCCCGGTCGCGCGTTGGCGCAATTGCCGGCGGGCCACTCGATCTTTCGCGAGCCGCTGGCAGTGCCTTCGGTGAAAGCGCGCGCGGCACTGGCAGCCAAGAAAAACGGGCAGGTCGAGCTTG
>JAOACV010000859.1 GCA_026417675.1 Verrucomicrobiia bacterium | reverse complement strand
GCGGTCGCATCAGCGAGTATGCGAAGAAGTTCAAGCGCGCGAAGTTCTATCCCGGCAAGCGTCCGTGGGGTATCAAGTGCGATTGCGCCTTCCCCTCCGCCACTCAGAACGAAATCTCCGGCGAAGACGCCAAGACGCTCGTCAAGAACGGCTGCAAAGTGGTGGCCGAAGGCGCCAACATGCCCACCGAGCCGGAGGGCGTTGACGTGTTCCTCAAGAACAAGGTTCTCTTCGGCCCCGGCAAGGCCGCCAATGCCGGCGGCGTCGCGACCTCCGGCTTGGAGATGTCCCAGAACGCCATGCACATGAACTGGCCGCGCGAAGAAGTGGACAACCGCTTGCAGCAGATCATGATCAGCATCCACAAGGCTTCCTACGAAGCCTCCGTGGAATACGGCCAGCCCGGCAACTACGTCATGGGCGCCAACATCGCCGGCTTCGTCAAGGTCGCCGACGCGATGCTCGACCAGGGCGTCGTGTAGCCGGCAAGCCCGCACACCATCCCATCAAACAACGCGCGCTTCCGGGGCCGGTGACGGCCTCGGGGCGCGCGTTGTTTTCTGCGCGTTGAGATCGCGCCGTCGTGCTCGCGACGTTGCGAAACGCTGCTCGTTGCCGCATCTCTTAGCGCAGCCATTCGTCGCGATGCGCGGCGACGAAGGCGTCGTCGTTCAAGTGCGGGTAAGACCGATAGACGCGGTCAATTTCCGCGGACTGGCCGGGGCTGAGCGTTTCCTTCGGATCGAGGCACCAGATGCCTTCGAGCAAACCCTGCCGCCGCAGCACCTCATGCAGCCCGGCGACGCAGCCGGCGAAACCGTTGGCCACGTCGAAGAACGCCGCGTTGCAGTCGGTGACCTCAACGTTGCGCCGCAGCATTTCGACCGGCACCGGGCCGCCGCCTTTCACGATGGCATGACATTCGTTCAGGGTTTCGACCGCGACTCGGGTCCACACGCACCAGTGACCGAGCAGGCCGCCGACAATCCGGCGCTCAACCGGCTCGCCGTTCGCGTGAAACCGGTAGGGCGTCAGCAGGTCCATCACGATGTTATCGTCGTTGCCCGTGTAGAGGGCAATGTCCTCGCGCCCCGCCTCGGCAATCGCGCGGACAACATCAATCGTCTGGTAACGGTTGAACGGCGCCATCTTGATTGCGACCACGTTGGGGATCTCGGCGAACCGCCGCCAGAAGGAATACGGCAACACGCGCCCGCCGACCGCAGGTTGGAGATAAAACCCGACCAACGGGATGATGTCAGCCACGGCG
>JAOACV010000858.1 GCA_026417675.1 Verrucomicrobiia bacterium | reverse complement strand
GAGCTGCGCCGCCAGGCGGATGCGCTGAGCCTCGCCGCCGGACAGCGTGGGCGCCGCGCGGTCCAGGGTCAGGTAGCCGAGGCCGACCTCCTCCAGGAACTGCAGCCGCGCGCGGATCTCCGCCACCACGTCGCGCGCAATCTCCCGCTCGCGGCCGGACAGCGACAGCGACGCGAACAGCCGGCGCGCCTCGCTCACCGACGCCGCGGCGATCTGCGCGATCGATCGCCCTTGCCAGCGCACAGCGAGCGCCACCGGATTCAGCCGCTGGCCCTGGCAGTCCGGGCAGGTTGGCGCTTCGCCAGCCTGGCCGTCCGTCCACCACGCTTCCTCGCCGGTCTGTTCTTCGTCCACGCCACGCATCGCCAAGCCGAACCCGTAACACGACGGGCACCAGCCGTGGCGCGAGTTGAACGAGAACAGACGCGGATCAAGCTCCTCGAAACTGCGGCCGCATTTCGGGCAGGCGCGCTGGGTCGAGAAGACAACGTCTTTGCGGCGCGGCGCGGCGACCAACAGCGTGCCGTTGCCGAACTCCAGCGCCTGCTCCACCAGTTGCGTCAGCCGCCGGGTCGCGCCGCTGACCACGGGCCGCGCGATGACGAGGTCAATGTCGTGTTCCTTGAACCGGTCCAGCCGCGGGAAGTCCGCGCTCGGCAGGTAACGGCCATCCACGCGCAATTGCTCGATGCCCTTGCGCGCCGCCCACTCCGCGAGGTCGAGGTAGAAGCCTTTGCGGCCGCGCACGCGCGGCGCGAGCAGCTCGATCTGCCGGCCGCGCCAGCGTTTCGCGATGGCCGCCACGACCGCGTCCACCGTCTGCGGCTCGATTGCGACGTTGCAATCTGGACAGAACTGCGTGCCGAGCTTAGCGAACAGCAGCCGCAGGAAATGATAAATCTCCGTGACCGTCGCGACGGTGCTTTTGCGGCCGCCGCGGCTGGTGCGCTGCTCGATGGCCACCGTCGGCGGCACGCCGAGGACCAGGTCCACGTCGGGCCGCGCCACCGGTTCGATGAACTGCCGCGCGTAAGCGTTGAGCGTTTCGAGGTAGCGCCGCTGGCCTTCGTTGAAAAGCAGATCGAACGCAAGCGTGCTCTTGCCGCTGCCGCTGACGCCGGTAATGACGGTAAACCGGTCGCGCGGGATGCTGACGCTGAGGTCGCGCAAATTGTGCTCGCGAGCGCGGACGATTTCGATGGAGCCGTTGACTGTAGCGGCGGTCTCTGACCGCCGACTTTCTGCTCGGACGAGCAGCGGTCGGAGACCGTCGCTACAGGCTC
>JAOACV010000857.1 GCA_026417675.1 Verrucomicrobiia bacterium | reverse complement strand
AATCTGAAAGGCGAAGTTCGGAAGCCAGATTAGCATTTCAGGCATCATGTGCGGCTTGGTGCTGAACGCCTCGGCCATCACGACGAAGAAGTAGTAGGTGAACGCCAACCCCAGCGCGATGGCGACGCCGATGGAGGTCTCGCGGCGGTGGGCGCGGATGCCGAACGGAATGCCTATCATTGCGAACGCCAGGCAGGCGAAGGAGACCACCCATTGTTTGTGGGCGCGCACGACGTAAATGCTGTAGGCGTTTTCCTTGAGGCCCATCCGGCGCAGGTCCACGATGAGCGAGACCAGTTCGCGGAAGGTCATTAGGTTTGTGTCCCGCTTTTTCGACTTGTCCAGCAATTGGGTGACATCCATGGTCAGTTCGTAATTCTCGGCCATGATGCCGGGCCGGATTTTGGAGGGGGTGTTGGGATCGTTGGGATCGTGCACCTCCGAACGCACGGAGTGCAACCGGATGTTGATGCGTCGGTTGTCCACTTCCGGTTGGATGTCGCCTTCTTTCGCGCGGATTTTCTGAATCACCCGGCCGCGCGAATCGAGCTGGTAGATGGTCACGTCCTTGATGCGGCCCTCCTCGCGCGACGCGAAGTAGATGAGGTAGCCGGGGAGTTCACTGCTGAATCGGCCCTGCTCCATGAACGCTGTGGGATAGCTTACGCCGATGCGGGCTAGGTTGTTTCGGAACACCGTCTTGAGCCGGGGCGCCTCCACCATGTTGAACCAGAGGCAGACCAGGCTCAGCAAGAAACCGAGCACCAACACCGGCGCAATCAGTTGCCAAAAACTCTGGCCGCACGCGCGCATCGCGCTGATTTCGTTGTCGGCGGAGAGCCGTCCGAACACCAGCAGGCAAGCGGTCATCATGCCCATCGGCAGCGAAAAAGTGAGTGCGAACGGCACCAGATAGAGCATTTGTTTCAGCACCAGCAGCGTCGGCACCTGCCCCGCCGAAAACAGGTCGAGCATCTGTTTGATCGCGTCGCCCGCCAGCAGGATCGTGCTGAACACCGCCACGGAAATGATGAGCGTGAACAGAATCTGCCGGGTGATGTAACGCTGAAGAATGTTCACGGGGTCAATTGGCGCCGAACAGATCGTCGTCTTCCGGCGACGCCTGCGGCCCGGCCTTCAATTGTTCGATCTGGCGCTGCAGACACTGAATGAGTTTTCGCAACCGCAGCCGTAGGTCAAGCATTTCCAGCACTTGTTGCTGCTGGCGGGGATCACTCAACATAGTGGACGCCACCAGGTCGCTCAGCACCTCCGCGTCGCGGATCGCCACCAGC
>JAOACV010000856.1 GCA_026417675.1 Verrucomicrobiia bacterium | reverse complement strand
AGATGTGTATAAGAGACAGGGAGATGATGATGACCCGCTGGGCCACCGACGCGGCGGAGCGGAAGGAATTCCTAGAGGCGTTCCGCGCGGCGGGCGTCACCTGCATCTTCCAAAACGCCGGCGAGGAGGGCAACGATCCGCTGCGGCTGATCAAGCGGCTCGCGCGGTTCACCTTCGCGACCGACCTGATGCGCGACGAGTTGTTCAAGGCCGTCAAGCCCGACGACATCGTCGCCGCGAAGAAACAGGGCCGGCTTTGCCTCTACTTCACAGCCAATGGCGTGCCCTTGCGGCAGCAATGGGACAACGTGCGCGACGAGCTTGGCTTCATCCGCGTTTTCCACCAGCTCGGCATCCGCATGATGCACGTGACCTACAACCGCCGCAATCCGCTCGGCGACGGCTGTGGCGAGCCGAACGACGGCGGGCTGAGCGATTTCGGCCGCGCGGCCATCGAGGAGATGAACCGTGTCGGCGTCATCGTGGACGTGGCCCACAGCGGCTGGCGCACGAGCCTGGAAGCCGCGAAAGCGTCCAAGAAACCTATGGTCGCCAGCCACACCACCGCTGCGTCGCTGCACCGGCATTTCCGCGGCAAGCCCGACGAGGTCATCCGCGCCATCTGCGACACCGGCGGGCTGGTGGGCGTCTGCTGCGTCCCGCGATTCCTCGGCGGCGCGGGCGACATCAGCGTGTTCCTCAACCACATCGAATACCTCGTCAAGAAGTTCGGCGCGGACCACGTCGCCATCGGCATGGACGTGGCCTACATGTCGCGCAACGACGAGGCCGAGCGCAAAAAAGTGCCCAAGCGTCCCGACGGCCGCTCGCCGTTGGCGGTGCCCGGCGCGCGCTGGGAACATCTCTGGCCGCCGGACACGGCGAAGACCGCGCCGCACGCCACAGAGAGCCTGGCATGGACCAACTGGCCGCTGTTCACCGTCGGGATGGTGCAGCGCGGTTTCAAAGACGACGACATCCGAAAAATCCTCGGCGGCAATATGTTGCGGGTCGCGCGCGCGAATTTCTCAGGGGCATAACCATGCGCCGGTTGGCGCCGCTGGCTCTGGCCAGTGCTGGCGTGGCGTGTGTGTCGCTTTCTCAACGGAGGCTCTCAAACTCGATTTCTTGCCATTGTTCATTGACAATACGAATCGATGGCTCAATATTCTTATACACGCCATTCGTTTTCTGTTGAATGGTTCTTAACTTAAAGTCACCTTGACGCACATCAGCTTTTAAGGAAATAGACGTACCG
>JAOACV010000855.1 GCA_026417675.1 Verrucomicrobiia bacterium | reverse complement strand
GTCTTGGGCCGCACGTAGTGCGACACGTCGGCAATATGCACGCCGAGCCGCCAGCCGCCGTCAGGACGCTGCTCGACCGACACCGCGTCGTCATGGTCGCGCGCGTCGTCAGGGTCAATGGTCACAATGAACGCGCCGCGCAAGTCGAGCCGGCCTGCCATTTCCTCCTTCGTCGGGTTTTCCGGCATCCGTTCCACCTCGCGCAACACGTCAGCGGGAAAGCTTTGCGGCAAACGATGCCTGCGGATGATGGAGATGATGTCCACGCCCGGCGCGCCTCCCGCGCCGAGCACCTCGGTGATCACGCCTTCGGGGTTGACGTGGCGCGATTCCCAGGGCTGGAGCTTGACCACCACCTTGTCGCCGACCTTGGCTTTCGCGGTCGGCTTCACATAGATGTCGTGGATGATGCGCGGATCGTCGGGAACAACGAAATGGAAATACTTGGTCTTCTGCAACGTCCCCACCAGCGTCTCATTGGCGCGCTCGAGGATGCGGATGATCCGTCCTTCAAGCTTGTCCGCCGGCGCCTTGCTGCGGCGGTCGCGGCGGAGGCTGCCGCGCTTGAGACGCACCACCACGCGGTCACCATGCATGGCCACGCCGACGTCGTCCGCGGCAATGTAGATGTCCGCCGGCGCGGTCGGGCGGTTTTCCTCGTCGGACTCCGGGATAACGAAGCCAAAGCCGCGCTCGTTCATCTGGAGCCGGCCCACCACGAGGTCGGCCTCAGCGGGTAACACGAACCGTTGCTTGCGCACGCGCACGACCTCGCCCTTTTGCAGCATCTCGGCCAGCGCCCGGCGAAACTCCGTCCGCTGCTCCTCCGTGGCGAGCCGCAATGCCTTGGCCAACTCATGCCGTCGCAACGGGCGGTAGTTCGGTGCGGCGAGGAGGTTGAGGATTCTCTGTCGGATCATGCCGTGGACGGTATCAGCCAAGGCAGACCGGCGCAAGGCGCAGGCGAAACAGGGGGAAGCTCCAAGTAGCCGACGTTTCTGCGTCAGCGCGGATGAGAATCCTTGGGCTCTCGCAGCTTCGAATTCCCTACTCGGCGGCCGTTTACTCGATAATGATGTCTTTGAACGTCCGACCGGCGGGAATCATGGGCATGACGTGCTCGGTGAAAGGGGTGATGCAATCGAGCACGTAAGGTTCATTGGCCGCCAGCATGCGCTTGAGGGCGGCGGGCACGTCTTTCTTGTAGAGAACGCGCTCGGCGCGGACGTTGAACCCGGCGGCGATGGCGACGTAGTCAGGGTAAATCTGGTGCGGGTTGTGCGGGTCGCCGAGATAGGTATGGC
>JAOACV010000854.1 GCA_026417675.1 Verrucomicrobiia bacterium | reverse complement strand
AGGTGCAGCACCACTTCGCCCACATCGTCTCCTGCATGGTCGAGAACGACCTTGACGGCGAAGTGCTCGGCGTGTCGTGGGACGGCGCGGGTTATGGCGCCGACGGCACGATCTGGGGCGGCGAGTTCCTGCGGGCCACGCTGCGTTCGTTCGAGCGCGTGGCGCACTTGCGCACGTTCCGGCTGCCGGGCGGCGACGCGGCGGCGCGCGAGCCGCGGCGCAGCGCGCTGGGCGTGCTCTACGAGATCTTCGGCGAGTCGCTGTTCACGATGGACGCGCCGGCGCCGGTGCGGGCGTTCACGCGACCGGAGTTGCAGGTGATGCGGCAGATGTTGCAGCGCGGCGTCAACTCGCCCGTCACGTCCAGCGCGGGCCGGTTGTTTGACGCCGTGGCGTCGCTGGTCGGGCTGCGCCAGACGATACGGCACGAGGGCCAGGCGGCGATGGACCTGGAGTTTGCGGCGGACGGCGCGGACGAGGAGGAGGCGTATCCGTTCCGCACTCGCGGCGAATCAGCCGGAATCGTGATTGACTGGGAGCCGCTGATTCGCGCAATCTTGGACGACATTTCTGTAGCGGCGCCGGCCAGCCGTATGGCGGCGAAGTTCCACAATGCTCTGGCTGAGATGATCGTCGCGGTGGCGCGGCGGGTCGGGCTGGAGCGCGTGGCGCTCAGCGGCGGCTGTTTTCAGAACCGGATGTTGACCGAGCGCGCCGTGCAGCGATTGGCGCAGGAAGGCCACCGGCCCTATTGGCATCAGCGAGTGCCGCCCAACGACGGCGGGATCGCGCTGGGCCAGGCGGTGGCGGCAGCGCAATAGAACGATGTGTTTGGCGGTTCCAGGCAAGATTGTCAGCGTCAGCGGCGATGACCCGCTGCAACGCATGGGCAAAGTCAACTTTGGCGGCATCGTCAAGGAAGTCAGCCTCGCCTACGTCCCGGAGGCGAAGGTCGGCGATTATGTCGTCGTGCACGTTGGGTTCGCGCTCAACGTGGTGGACCCAGAGGAAGCAAACCAGGTTTTTGAATACCTGCGGCAGATGGACGAACTCGAAGAACTGAAAACAACATGAGCAAAGAATACATCACCATTGACGGCAACGAGGCGGTCGCTTACGTGGCGTATCGCTGCAACGAAGTGGTTGCCATTTACCCGATCACCCCCTCTTCCAACATGGGCGAGTGGTGCGACCAGTGGGCCAGCGAAGGCGTCCCCAACCTTTGGGGCACCATTCCCTCCGTGACCGAGATGCAAAGCGAGGCGGGCGCCGCGGGCGCGGTGCACGGCGCGCTGCAAACCGGCGC
>JAOACV010000853.1 GCA_026417675.1 Verrucomicrobiia bacterium | reverse complement strand
GGCATTGAGGAGGCGCTCTTTGTACGTCGCTTTGGTGGCATCGCTGGGGAGTTCTTTTTCGTGTTGTTTGTAGAGTGTCATAAACGCGGCGGCGACGCGCGCGTGTTTTTGAAACGCTACCCTGGGCGGGCCGCGACGGTGCATCTCAAACCGTTCTCCAAGACCAACCCCGACGCCGTCATCGGCGAGGACGAACTGCCTTGGGCGGACATCTTCAACCTCTGCGAGACCGTCGGGAAGACCGAGTGGTATATCGTCGAATACGAGCGCGAGGCGATGCCCCCCTTGGTCGGTGTGGAGAAATGTTTCAGGGCCTTGCGCAAGATGGGCAAGTGCTGAAACGGCCGCCTCGCAGTCAACCGTCCCTTGGACGCAGATGACGCGACGCGGCGGGTGTGATCGTCCGCGGGCGGCCGGCTCGGATACCACGTCGGCGGAGGAACGCCAGCGAGATTTTTCTTGTCGCGCGCGGGAGTTGGCGGTGGCATAATTCGCATCTGTGAACCGGAAGCAAACAGTGACAGGAGCATGAAGTCATGAGTGCGAGCCATCATTCCGATAATCCAGGGCATCTGACCCGGCGTGAGGTCATTCGACGCGGCGCCTTGGGCGCGGCGGGCGTGATTGCGGCGGGTGGTTTGAACTCCCGGCTCTTTGCGGCCGAGGCCGCGAAGACCCCGGAGCAGAAACTGGCCGAGGAGAAGGCGGCGCGGGACCAGGCGGCCCATGCCAAGGCCAAGAAAGGCCAGACCAAATCGGTGATCCAAATCTTCCTCTGGGGCGGCATGTCGCACAACGACACTTGGGACCCGAAGCCGGGCACGGGTNGGGATTACTTGGGCGAGTTTGACAAGGTGATCCCCACCAACGTCAGCGGCATCCAGCTCAGCTCGTTGTTCCCGAAGCTGGCGCAGCACGCCGACAAGTTCTCACTCATCCGCAGCATGACCCACGGCAACAACGGTCACGAGACGGCGGCCTACCTGATGCAAACCGGACACGCGCCTGGCGGCCGCCTTGCCTACCCCAGCGTCGGCGCCATCTTTGCCTACTTCAAGCGGGAGCAATACAAGGGGCTGCTACCGCCCTACATTGTGATGCTGCAAGGCGCCGGGCGATTCTCCGAGGAGGGCTTCCTTGGCCCCGCCTACAAACCATTCGCCACCGGCGGCGACCCGAACGCGGAACGCTTCGAGGTGCAGGGCATCGTCAACCGCGGCATCAACGACGGTCGGCAAAAAGCCCGCCGTGAGTTGCCAGACTTGATTATCTCCGATATTATGATGCCGCAGATGAATGGATATGAGG
>JAOACV010000852.1 GCA_026417675.1 Verrucomicrobiia bacterium | reverse complement strand
CGTCTGATCCTTCTCCGAGAACTCCAGTTCATGCACCACCACAAACGTGCATGGACGCCACGGCTCAATGTTTTCGTAAAGCTCCGCCTTCGGCGTGCTGATAGCCTCGTGACAGTCGTTGATGGCCAGCGGGTGGAAGTTGAACAGGTCCTCGCCGAGCACGCTGTGCGCTTCCTCCTCGGTGGCGTTCTCCAAGTCCACCCAGATCAAGCGGCCGTTTTGCTCAAGGATCGCGCGCAACTGCGGCAGCGGCACATCGCGGCCGACCAGCTTGCCTTGCTCGAAAATCAAACTATGAATCATTGTTACAAAACGTCCCGCCAGCGCCTCGCTGCAATGCGCGCGCCGGCTGTGTCAAAGTTTTCCATCCATCGCGACACCCTCGTCCCATGGGCCAAGGGGGTTTTACGCCGGCCGAAGACTAGCAGTGCCACCGCCTCGCAGCAAGCGCCGTTTGCAGCCGGCGTATCGCGTTCGGAAGACGCGCTCTGTTCTCGGTCGCGACACCGCGCCGTCTGCTTGACGCGCCGCCACTCTTTGCCCAATATCCCCGGCCCATGAATCTTGACCACGTTTACTCGAAGCTAACGGAACCAAACGACAAGACGGTGTGCCTGTTGGTGATGGACGGGGTGGGGGACATCGCCGTGGAGGCCAACGGCTGGAAGACGTCCTTGGAGGCCGCGCGAACGCCGAACCTTGACGCGCTCGCCAAGAAGAGTGCGCTGGGCCGCATGATTCCCGTCGCGCCGGGCATCACGCCGGGCAGCGGGCCTGGCCACCTCGCACTGTTCGGCTACGACCCGCTGGAGTTCGAGGTGGGCCGCGGCGTCATCGAGGCACTGGGTTTGGGCATGGAACTGAAACCCGGCGATGTTTGTGCCCGCGCGAATTTTTGCACGCTCGACGAGAAGACCGGGTTGGTGACCGACCGCCGCGCGGGGCGCGTCGCCACGGAGATCACGGAGGAACAGTGCGCGTTGCTGACCAGCAAGATCAAAAAGGTTGGCGACGTGCAGGTGCTCATCAAGGCCGGGAAGGGGCATCGGTTCGTCGTCGTGTTCCGTGGCAAAGGTCTTGAAGGTCCGCTGACCGACAGCGACCCCGGCAAAGAGGGAGCGGCGATTGCCATCGCAAAACCCACGAGCAAGTCCGCCGCGCAAAAGAAGACCGCGAAGATCGTCGCGGAGTTCTATAAACAGGCGCTGCCGTTGCTGAAGGGCCGCAAGCCCGCCAACGGTTTCCTGCTGCGCGGCATCGCCCACCAACCGCATATCCCCACCGTCGAGCAGCGATACGGACTCAAGCC
>JAOACV010000851.1 GCA_026417675.1 Verrucomicrobiia bacterium | reverse complement strand
GTGCGAAACGGCGAGGCGGGGAGGCCGGCGCGTTTGTAGAGATTGCAGTCGGGATTGTCGCCCCAAGCGTAGCGAACGGCGACGGGTTGTTTCACTTCGGGCGCGGCAACAACCACGGTGTCCCCGACGATCTTGGCCTTGGCCCAGTGCCATTTCCTGTCCGCGCCGGCGATGGCAAAGCCGCGGACCTGACCGAAACCGCCAAGTCCTTCCGGCCAGACGGTGGGCGAATCGGCGCGCGGCGTGGTCAACGCCTCGCCGATCTTGACGACAAGGCCGCCATCGGTGTGTTGAAAGGTGATGGTCATCTCGCCACCGCAGGTCTCGTGGCGGACGGGCAGCGGCCCGCTCGTGGCGATCTTCTTTTGATAACCCTTGCCGAGCGCCCACATCGCGAGCCGCTGGCCGACATCCTGTTTGTTCTTGGGATGGATGTCGTCGGCCTCGCCGATGTCAATGGTGATCGCCATGCCGGTGTTGGGCACAGAGAGCGATTTGAGCATGCTCTCGCGCATCACGGCCCACGCGCTCAGTGCGCCGGGGTTGTCGCTGGGTTTCTTGAAGTTCGGCAACTGGACCCAAGCGAAAGGAAAATCGTAGCCCCAGCGCGCGCGCCAGTCCTTGATCATCAGCGGCAACTGCGTCGCGTAGAGCCGTGCGGCCTCCGGCGTGCTGGCGTTGGATTCGCCCTGATACCAGATGGCGCCGCGGATGGCGAGGGGGACCAGCGGGGCGATTTTGCCGTTGAAGAGGTTTGCCGGGCGGTGCGTGCTGAGGCGCGGTTCCTCCGGCTTGCGCGGCGGGCGTGAAACCGGTTTGCCGGCGGCCTTGGCTTTCCTGGCCGCTTCCTTCCAGACCGCCAGTTGCTTCTCATACTGCGCATGGGCTTTCTGCGGGTCCCAAGCCGCCTGCATTTTCTCCCATCGCTCGAACAGCGGTTTGAACTCCGGCTTGTCCGCCATCACGTCGCGACTAGTCCACGCCTCGATCGGCGTGCCCCCGACGGAGGAATTGATGAGGCCGACAGGCACGTTCAATTCCTGATGCAGCTTGCGGCCGAAGAAATACGCCGTCGCTGAAAAAGCGCCGACGGTCTCCGGCGAGCAGACCGCCCACGTGCCGCTGCACTTCTCCTGCGGCGTCTCAGCGGGGCCGGAGGATTCCCTGAACATGCGAACGTGCGGCAGGTTGGCGGCTGCTTGTTCCTTCTCGAAGTCCTTCGCGCGGTTGACGGTCATCGCCATGTTCGACTGGCCGGAGCAGAGCCAGACCTCGCCGACGAGGATGTCGTGAATGGCGATTGGTGGTTGGT
>JAOACV010000850.1 GCA_026417675.1 Verrucomicrobiia bacterium | reverse complement strand
CCAAAGGGTTGGTCGTCGAAGGCCGTCCCGAACTGCAAGGACAATGGCTGATGGTGGAGCGCGACGGCACAAGCCACGTCGTCCCTGTGCCGGGCAGCGCGAACTTGTTGTTGCCGCAAGCTACTGCACGCTTTCTCGAAGTCACGCATGAACGTTACGCCCGTGCCATCGGGGAGTTTTTCGGCGCGACCGTGCGCGCCATTTTCACCGATGAGCCATCGTTGCCGCAGCAACACAAGCCGCGTCCCCCCGGCGAAACCGCGTGGCGGCTCGTCTGGTCGTCGGCGCTCGATGCGGCGCTCGGCGGCGATTTCCGTCAGCGATTGGCGAAGGCCGGCGACGTGGCGCGTTCGCCGTTGTGGCGCGACTACTGGGCGGCTTACGCGCGCGTGTTTCACGATGCTTGGGTTGCGCCGATTGCCCAGTGGTGCACCGCGCACAAACTGGCGTTGACCGGCCACCTCCTCGGTGAAGGAAATTTCGGCTCGCACGTTGCCTACTACGGCAACCTTCGTCGTCAGTTGGCTGCCTTCGGCATTCCGGGCATTGACGAAATCAACACGCGCACTGACCCGGCCAAATGCGAGGCGATGACACTTGCAACGATCGCAGAGTTTGCAGGGCGCGAGCGGATGGCTGAAGTCCACGCACTCGGCCCGCCCACGATGAGCCTTGCCACCATGAAGAAGATGGTGGACCTGTGCGCCGCGTGCGGCGTGAATCGGTTCGTGTTGGCGATTTGTCCGCACGATTTTCGTGGCGGCATTGTCAGTCGCGAGTATTTCGGCGTTCACGGTCCGCAACAGCCGTGGTTCCGCGAGTTTGCCAAGGTCTATGCCGAGCACGTCGCAGAGGCCGCTGTCGTGGCGCGCGCGGCGAAACCGCTCGGCGTGCCGTGGCCGTCGGATGAAGAACTCTGGGCTGTGGCCGGGCCGGATCCGCGCGAGTCGGCGCAGTTGTGGAAGATGACCAACGCCTTTTGGAAGGCCGCACGAGAAGCGATTGGCGCCCGGCTCGATCCGGGCACGGTGCAGGTGAGCACGGGCACGTCCCTTGTGGCCGACTGGACATTTGCTCCTGTGGGGCTGAACAGCCTGCGGCTGGACGCGCCGGCGCTGACGGTTGTGGACTTGCCGCGCGTGGCCGAGCTATCCGTGCAATGCCAGCTTGTGCGCAGTCTTCGCATCAACGGCACGCTGCTCAACCTCGATGCCGCGCCGGTGGATCGCCAGTTCGACACCAGCTATCGGCGCGCGCCGGTCGCCGCGCTGTTGCGTGCCGGTGAAAACCGGATTGAAGCGGAACTGACCGAGCCGAAGC
>JAOACV010000084.1 GCA_026417675.1 Verrucomicrobiia bacterium | reverse complement strand
CCTCGGCATGAGCGATCTGGCTTGGGCTGTGCCCGCCTCGTCGGGCGCCACCGGCAGCTTCGAGATCGTGGAGGCCATCCGGGTCAAGGATGCCATCCGGGCGCGCAAGGCGCAGCGCCAGGCCGCAGAGCTAGGCATGCAGATGCTCGCGGGCAACATGTTGGGCGGCACGCCGGGGAAGATGAAATACGAGATGAACGTTGCGCAGCACAACGGCGTCGAGATTGACCGGATGACGATGGATCTCGGCGCGCTGGCCCAAACGCCGGCAGAACGCGCGCAGATGAAAGGTCTTTTCGGCGGCAACTTCACATGGGAAGTAGCCTTCAGCGGCCAATTGGAACTGATCGCCGCAGGACCCAATTCAGCGCAGAACCTCCGAAACCTGCTGGACTTGGCAAAGAAAGCTCCGGCCGCTCCGCCACCGCGGCCGCGCGTGGACGCCGCGTTCGCGCCGTTTCCCAGGAAGAACAACGGCATGTTTTACATCGGGCTGGGCGAGTATTTCCGCATGATGCGGGGCACGCTGCCCACGGGTGACGCGAGCGTGTTCGAAAAACTGGAGACGGCGTTCACGGAGGCTCAGGCGGATATCGCCGGCTACTTCCTGTTCCAGCCGAAGAGGACGCTGATCGAAATCAGCATTCCTCTGGAGAAGATTCTGGATGCCGCGAACAAAACCAAGGCGGCAACCAAGCCCGCCGGGCCGACCGCGCAGTGATGCCTGTGACGTGCCGCGTGGCGGAGGGGTTGCGCGCCATGAACCGGCGGCTTACTCTTTCACCGTGAAGACTGCACGATTCCTTTTCGCAGCGCTGGCAACGCTGGTTGCGGCCGGCTGCGCCACCACCTCGCGCACGGCGTCCAAACCTCTCACGCAAGAGGAAATCATCCAACTGGCCGCCGCCAAGACGCCGGACGCTGAGATCATCCAGAAGATCAAGTCCTCCGGCACGGTGTATCGGCTCACTACGACCGAGATCCTTTTCCTGCACGAGAAGGGCGTCAGCAACAGCGTGATTGACTTCATGCTGCAAGACTACATCGAAAGCGTTCGCTGGCAGGAGCGCTATGGCTATCGTGGCTACTACGGAGGATGGTATGCCTACGGCCCCCACTGGTATTGGGTTTGGCCTCCGCCGCGCGGGCCTCGACCGCCACGCTGAATCATGTCCGAACCCGCCTGGCTGGCCGAACTCAACCCGCAACAACGCGCCGCGGCCACGCATGGCGACGGCCCGTTGCTGATCATCGCCGGCGCCGGCACGGGCAAGACCAAGACCCTCGCCGCCCGCGTCGTTTGCCTCCTTCAACGCGGCGTCCCCGCCGACCGCATCCTACTACTCACCTTCACGCGCCGCGCCGCGCAGGAAATGATCCGCCGCACCCAGGCCTATCCATCCGCATCGCGTTCAGAGAACGCGATCCACCTGAACCATGGCACCGAGCTTCAATCGGCGCCCGCCACCTGTCATGCGCCATCCATCTGGGGCGGCACCTTTCACGCCATCGCCAACCGTCTGTTGCGCCAATACGGCCGCGCCGTCCGGCTCGCGCCGGAGTTTAGCGTCTGGGATCAGACCGACGCTGAGGATGCGCTGAATCTCTTGCGGCAGGAACTGGGGCTGCACTCGCGCGAGAAACGCTTTCCAAAGAAAGGCACCTGCCTCGACATCTACTCGCGCTGCGTCAACAGTCGGCGCCCACTCGCCAGCGTCTTGAAACGCGATTTCCCGTGGTGCGTCGAGTGCGAGGACGGTTTGAAGCGCCTCTTCGCCGCCTACACGGAATTTAAGGAGCGCCAGCAGGCCCTCGATTACGACGACCTGTTGCTGTTCTGGCTCGCCCTGATGAAAACGCCCGATGCGGGCGCGCGCATCGCCGAGCGTTTCGATCACATTTTGGTGGACGAGTATCAGGACACCAACAAGCTCCAAGGCGAGATTCTTCTGCGGCTGGCAGGAAAGAAGCGCAATGTCACCGTCTGTGGAGACGACGCGCAAAGCATTTACGGCTTCCGCGCTGCAACCGTCCGCAACATCCTCGATTTCCCGAAACAGTTTCCCGGAGCCGCCATCATCACGCTGGAGCAGAACTACCGCAGCGTGCAGCCGATACTCGACGCGGCCAACGCCGTGATGGGCTACGCGCGCCAACGGTTCACCAAGAACCTATGGAGCAACCGCCGTAGCGACCAGCGGCCCGCGCTGGTGCATTGCCTCGACGAGGCGCAACAGTGCCGCTTTGTGTGCCGGCAGGTGCTCGAACACCTCGAAGCCGGCGTGCCCCTGCGTAAACAAGCTGTCCTGGTCCGCACCGCGCACTGGAGCGACATGCTTGAAGTGGAACTGGCGCGACGCAACATCCCGTTCCGCAAGTTTGGCGGCCTGCGTTTTCTTGAAGCCGCGCATGTCAAGGACCTCCTGGCTTTGCTGCGCATTTTGCAAAACCCGCGCGATGAGGTCAGTTGGTGCCGTGTGCTCCACCTGCTGCCTGGGATTGGGCCGGCCGCGTCGAAGAACATCCTGCGCCATCTTGCGGAGAACGGCTATCGGGTTGCAGACCTGAACCGTTGCTCGGTGCCGTCGGCGGCGCGCCCGGCCTTCGAGAAACTGTGTTTGCTTTTGGATGAACTGGCCGGCAGCCGCGGAGAACTCGCATGGCCTTCTATCGTTGGGAATCGGGATCCTGGGAGGAGTCGCCCCGACGTTGGACCATCGAGCGACGCCGATGATCCCCACCGCACGGGCATTCCCGCGCAGATCGCCCGCATTCGCGAGTTCTATGACCCGCTGTTTCGCGATATCTACGACCACGCCGAGGCGCGCGCGCGCGACCTGGAGCAGTTGGAACAGATCGCCGCGACGTTTGGTTCGTGCGAGGAGTTTTTGTCGGAGCTGACGCTCGACCCACCGTCGGCGACGAGCGATTGGTCGGGGGAGCCGCGCAAAGACGAGGATTGGTTGACCCTCAGCACCATCCACTCCGCCAAAGGCTGCGAGTGGGACGCGGTGATGATCATCCACGCGACCGACGGCATCATACCCAGCGACCTCGCCACAGGCGACCGGTATGAGATTGAAGAGGAGCGCCGCCTGCTTTACGTCGCGATGACCCGCGCGCGCAACTGGCTCTACGTTTGTTTCCCCCTGCGCTACTACGCGACGAAGAACGAACTCGGCGACCGCCATGCGTTCGCGCAACTCACCCGCTTCATCCCGCCGGAGATTCGCGGCAAGTTCGAGCAGTGGAAGCTGACAATGCCCCAGCCGTCGAGCGACGACGCTGTGGCGATCATGCAGCAGACGGACGCGCGCGCAGAAATCCGGGCGCAGTGGACTTGAAGGCCGCCTCGATCTCGGAAGTCGCAGGTGGTTGGAAAAAACAAACCGGAGACCCCATCATGGAGGTCACGATCATGGTGCTGCCTCACATGACGCAGCCAGGGCCGTCATGCTCGAAAGACCGTGGCCGCTTCTAACGTTTGTCTTTTCGCGTCAGCCCCTTGCCTACTCCCTGTATCCGTCCGGATGCGCGCGATGCCATGCCCATGCGCTGGCGACAATGTCGGTGAGCTTGGGAAACTTCGGCTTCCATCCCAGCTCTGAGGCGATCTTCTTGGAGGACGCCACCAGCTTCGGGGGATCGCCCGGCCGCCGAGGACGCTCGATGGCGGGAATCGGGAGGCCGGTCACCCTGCGACACGCCTCGACGACCTGTTTGACGGTGTAACCATCGCCGCTGCCAAGATTGTAGCTGACGCTCTGACGGCTTTGCAGAGCAAGGATGTGCGCGCTGGCCAGGTCGAGAATGTGTATGTAGTCGCGCACGCAGGTGCCGTCAGGCGTCATGTAATCGGTGCCGTAGATTTCCACTTGGTCCTTCTTGCCCAGCGCCACGGCCAGCACGTTGGGGATCAGATGGGTTTCAGGACGGTGGTCTTCGCCGAAGCGTTGGCTCGCGCCAGCGGCATTAAAGTAGCGGAGGTTCACATATTGGATGCCGTGAATCTGATCATACCATCGCAACATCTGCTCGAACATCGCCTTGCTCTGTCCATAGGGCGACAATGGCTTCACCGGCAATTCCTCCGTCATCGGCACGCGGTCGGGCGCGCCGAAGAGCGCGCAGGAGCTGCTAAAGACGATCCGTTTGACCCCGCAGTCCACCATCGCGTCCAGCAGGTTGATGCCGTTGGCGACGTTGTTCTGGAAATACTTTGACGGATACACCATGCTCTCCGGCACCAGGCTCGACGCGGCGAAGGGCATCACCGCGTCGGGCGCCGCCGCGCGCAGCGCCTGCCGCGTCCCTTCGGCGTCGGCCAGATCGCCGTTGACAAACTTCGCCCGCGGGTCCACCGCGTCGCGATGGCCCTTGGAGAGGTTGTCGAACACCGTTACCTCATGTCCCGCGTTGAGCAACTCCTCCACGCAGATGCTGCCAATGTATCCCGCGCCTCCAGTGACAAAAATTCTCATGGCCGCGAGTATAGAAATCCCCTTCGCGATGTCAAACGCGGCGCGTGGAACGAAGGGCGCGCAAACTCGCGATCCCGGCATCCCAATCACAACGAAGCATCTGCCCCTGCCGTCGCGTTACGCTGGCGTTTGACCGATCCGCCACGGGCTAGGGATCCCTCACAGCGCTTGGAAGATAGCGCCCTTCAGATACTCCGTCTCCGGCACGGCGGGAAGGATGGGATGGTCGGGGGACTGACTGAGGCGCTCCAGCAAACGCAAGTCCCGCCGGGTGTCGCCGCTGGCTTCGGCAATAATCTGCTCGAACATCTCGCGGCTCACGTGATGGGAGCAACAGAAGGTGGCCAGCAGGCCGCCGGGCGCGAGCATTTTCAGAGCGCGCACGTGAATTTCCTTATAGCCACGCAACGCCTCCGGGACGTTGGCGCGCGTGCGCGTGAACGAGGGCGGGTCGAGGATGATGAGGTCGAAGATTTCGCTGGCCTTCGTGCGCCGCGAGCCAGACGCTGCTATGCGTCCGTGTTCAGTTGCCGAGTCGGCTTCAGAAGGCGACTCACGGGAGGCGCGCCCCGTCTTTTCCGAGGGACCGACCTTTGAACGGCCTGTTGCGGCGGCAAGGTAGTCGAAGGCGTTTTGCGCATGGCACTCGATGCGGTCGGCGAGGCCATTGGCGGCGGCGTTGGCCTGCGCGGCGGCAACATTGCCGGGGTCTATCTCGACGGCAAGCACCTGCCGTGCGCCCGCCTTGGCGCAGTGGAGGGCAAAAGCGCCCATGTAACTGAAGGCGTCCAACACGCGTTTCCCGGCGGCATGCGCGGCGACGCGGCCGTAATTGAGGCGTTGGTCGAGGTAGAAGCCGGTCTTGTGCCCTTCGAGCAGGCTGGCGGTGAACTTCAGACCGCCGGCCTCGACAGTGATGTTACCGTCGGTCTGGCCGTGCAGCACGCCCCGCAACGGCGGCAAACCCTCGAGCCGGCGCACGGCGGCGTCGTTGCGCTCGATGATCGCGCGCGGTTGGAACAGTTCCACCAGCAGCGCGACCAAGTCGGCTTTCCGCTGGTCCATGCCGAGGGGGAGGGTCTGTAGGACGAGGTGGTCGCCGTATTTGTCCACGACGAGGCCCGGCAGAAAATCCGCCTCGCTGGCGACAACGCGGCAGCACGCCGTGTCCGGCGTCGCGCACACGGACGAGCGGCGATAGTCCCACGCAGCGCGCAGACGGGCGCGGAGGAAATCCCTGTTGATGTCGTCGTTATGGCGCGAGAGCAGGCGCACGCGAATCCTGGACTTGCTGTTGTAGAAACCGACGCCAACGAACCGACCGCGCTCGTCCACGACCTTGACCACCGAGCCGTCAGACGGCGCGCTCGCGAGTTTGCCAATCTCGCTTTCATAGATCCAACAGTGACCGGCGAGCACGCGATGGGTGACACCGGGGCGGAGGCGGAGCGTTGTCATGGGACGGAGCGTAAAAGGTAAGACCTGAACGGTAAGAAGCGGCGGCTGACACAAGCCGACGCAGTTCGCGTTTTATGTTTTCGCGCAGAGGTGTTCGACCGTTTGCGGCTCATCTTTCCATGTCGCCGGCGCGCGGCGGGGGGACGACGGCGCTTCGGGATACTCGATGACCTTGCCTTTGTAGTTGCGGAAGACGACGCGTTCCTCGTCGCGGTAGAGGATGTATTCGGGGTTGATGGGAACTTTGCCGCCGCCTTCGGGCGCGTCTATGACGAACTGCGGCACCGCGAATCCGGTGGTGTGGCCTCGGAGGCTCTCGATGATCTCCAAACCGCGCCCGACGCTGCTGCGCAGGTGGGCCGAGCCGGCGACGAGATCGCATTGGTAGAGGTAGTAGGGCCGCACGCGCATCATGACCAGCTTGTGCAGGAGCGCTTTCATCGTCTCGGGATCGTCGTTGACGCCCCGTAGCAGAACGCTCTGGTTGCCGAGCGGAATGCCGGCGTCGGCGAGACGCTCGCAAGCGGTTTTCATCTCCAGCGTGCACTCGCGGGGATGGTTCGTGTGAATACTAATCCAGAGCGGATGATGCTTCCGCAACATCGCGCACAGCGCCGGCGTGACGCGCTGGGGCAGAAAGCCCGGGACGCGCGTCCCGATGCGGAGCAGTTCGACATGGCGCATCGCGCGCAGACGGCCCAGCAACCAATCGAGCTTTTCATCGCCCAAGAGCAACGGATCGCCGCCGCTGATGAGCACATCGCGCACTGCGCGGTGCCGCCGGATGTAGTCCAGCCCCTCCTCAATGTTCGGCCGGAAATCATGGTCGCCGGCCCCGCTGACCAGCCGGGAGCGTGTGCAGTAGCGGCAATAGCTCGCGCAGCGATCCGTGACCAGAAACAACACGCGGTCGGGATAGCGATGCACCAATCCCGGCACCGGCGATTGCTGCTCCTCGCTGCACGGGTCCTCCATTTCCCACGGCGCCGTGTGCGTTTCCTCGATGCGCGGAATGACCTGCCGGCGAATTGGCCCATCGGGGTCGTGCTCGACCAAGTTAAAGAAGTAGGGCGTGATGGCAGTGGCCAGCTTCGCGCCGGACAGGCGGATGCCGGCTGACTCTTGAGGCGTCAACGCGATATGCGCGCGAATCTGATCGAGCGACGTCAGACGATGTTGGAGCTGCCAACGATAGTCATTCCAATCCGCGTCGCTTACGCGCGGCCAGCGGCCTTTGCCGGGAGAGACGAACTGCCTGAGGGAAGCCGCAACTCCAACCTGCGTTCCCGCTGGGGAAAATTGGTTGTCTGACATAAAAATCGCCCGCCGCCGCACGGCCGGGGCTTTTTGGGTGAGCGAAGTATAGACGGGCAAGGCGGCGTGTCAAGTGAAGCACCCGGTTGAGCGGGAGGGCTGGAAACCAGCGTCTTGTTGTCAACTCGGCGGTGGCAAGCCTATAGTCCGCGCCGAACCACTGTGTCTGAGCGCGCGAAACTGTCGGGACGAGAATTGATCTGGCTGGTCCGCGGACTGGCGTTTGTAATGGCCGGCATGGTCTGCGGTTTGGCTGGGATCCTCGTCGGCCGCGCGTTGCCGTGTGCGGTCGTGTGGAACGGCCATCTGTTGCTGTTGCCGCCCGGCGCGCTGGCGATCTGGTTTGGCGTGGCATGGCTGCAGGGCGTCAAAACCCCTGGCGCGGCGTGGGAGGCAGTCACGCGCCGCTGTTTCTGGGCGGCAATGTCGGTGACGTTTCTCTCGCCGTTCGCTTACCTTTGGCGCAATGCCCCCGCCCATGACTACCTGACATGCAACTTCAGCATCTTCCTAGTGAGCATCGCGGTCTTGTTGTGCGCGGTCAGCCAACTAGTCCGCGAGTTGGCGGAGTTTTTTGAAGACCGGCCGCTGGCGATCATGGCGCGCGTTTCGCTGGGGACTTGCTGCACATTCCAAATCCTGCCGCTGATGATGGCTTTCGCCGGCGTGCTGGCGCAATCGCGCTGGCAAGGCATTTCATTTTGGACGGTCTGCGGACTGTGGTTGACAAACGTGCCGTGGTGGTGCGAACTGGCAGCCTTGACGCCGGCGTTCCTGACGTTTGCGCTGTTATGGACCG
>JAOACV010000849.1 GCA_026417675.1 Verrucomicrobiia bacterium | reverse complement strand
CCGTAGGGAAAGGTGGTGGAGCGCGTTTTCCGAACGCGCTGGAGGTTCTCCGGTGAAAGCGGGCAAGTGCGTTTGGAGAACTCTCTCTCCCTCATGGCTGGCAAACGGTCTCGCGAAAGGCTATAAGTGCGGCAAACCGAGACCGAAGAAAGACCGTCTATGGATGCATTGCGAGCGATCAAAACCCGATGCAGCGTCCGGGTGTATCAAAAGAAACCCATCGCCAGGAAGGTGCTCGAAGACATTGTGGATTGTGCGCGGCTGGCGGCGACGGCGCGGAACATTCAGCCGTGGGAGTTCGTGGTGGTGACCGACGAGGTTTTGCGCGGACGCATCGCCGACCTGACGGAGTATGGGAAGCACATCGCCCGCGCGCCGGCGTGCATCGCCGTGTTCTGCCAGGAGACGAAGTATTATCTGGAGGACGGCTCGGCGGCCACGCAGAACATCCTGCTCGCGGCGACCGCGCGCGGCGTCGGGTCATGCTGGGTGGCCGGCGACAAGAAACCGTTCGCGGACGACGTTCGTCGGCTGCTGGGTCTGCCGGAGACTTTCAAGCTGGTCAGCTTGGTCGCGCTGGGTTATCCCGCAGAGAAGCCGCGACGGGAGAAACGGCCCCTCCGGGAGGTCTTGCATTGGCAACGATTTGGCGGCGCGCCTCAGGGAGAGTGAAGGAACCGTGGCGCGGGCAATCCCCTGCCTGCGCAGTTGTCAGGTCGCGGGTCGAACGACGCGGGCCAAGATGCTTGTGCGCTAGCTGACTTCGAGAACGTTGTTGAGCGAGCCGAACGGGTTGGGCGCGACGTTGAGGTTATTGGGGTCGTTCACCCATTCGCCGTCCCGGACGAACCTGTATTGGTAAGTGCCGGGCTTCAGGTTGAGCGTGATCCGCCAGCGCCCGTCGGCGCTTTTGGCCAGCGGCATGGTGGTCGCTTCCCAGCCGTTGAAATCGCCCGCGATCATCACCTGCTGCGCCTCCGGCGCGTCGAAGACCACCTCGACGCGGCGCATGGCGGACACGGGGCGTTTGACCGCCGCCGTTTTTGTGGGGGACAGCGGCGTTGCCGGTTGCACTGCGGCGGCAGCCGCTGCGGCGGCGCTCACGCGCGCGGTGGCCTCCGGCGGCAAAGGCGGCGGCATCGGTGTCTTGCGGCGCCGTGGCCTCTTGGAACCCTTCGGGATTGTGACATCGTCTTCCATGGTCCTTCCTCTCGTTCCGTTTTGCCCGCTCCATTACCACGACCGCGCACGCCGGTCAATCCCGCAGAGTTGTCTTGCTTGGCGTTCGGTGGTTGACGAGGCGGTCTGCGGTTGGCTATCAAGACG
>JAOACV010000848.1 GCA_026417675.1 Verrucomicrobiia bacterium | reverse complement strand
GGATAGCGGTTGGAAACTGGAGGAGGTCGGCGCGAAGACCGCCTTGCCGTGTCAGGTGTCGCGTGAGCCAAAGCGGGTGCTGTTGCGATTCATTGTCCCCGCCAAGGCAAGCAGCCAGCCAGTCGTGCGTGCCTTTCGGCTGACGAAGACCACGCGCCGTTCAGCGCCGGCGTTCAAGCTCGAAGACGCCGACAAAAAATGCCTGCGGCTCACCGAAGGCAAACGCCCAGTGCTCGACTACAACTACGCGATGCTGCTCAAGGAGGGCGTTCCGGAGAAATATCGGCGCGCCTGCTACATTCATCCGATCTACGATCTCGACGGCATCGTGCTCACCGACGATTTCCCCAAAGACCACTATCACCATCGCGGCCTGTGCTGGACTTGGCCGCACGTGAAACCGGCCAGCGAGGAGAAACCGCTCGACCTCTGGGCGCTGGCGGGCATGGGCCAGAAGTTTCATCGCTTTCTCGGTCAGGAGGCCGGCCCCGTCTGCGCGCGATTCGGCGTGTCGGCGGGCTGGGATATCGGTGAGCGCAAGGTCGTGAACGAAACGGCATGGCTGACCGTGTATCGCGCCGATGAAACAGGCCGTGCGGTGGACGTGGAATTGACGCTCGAAGCTACGAGCGAGCCGGTGACCATCGGCGGGCGCGAGAAGAAAGGCTACGGCGGTTTCACGTTGCGGTTCGCGCCGCGCGAGGAGACGGTGTTATGGACGCCGAACGGCAAGCTGCCAAAGGACGCCGACCACGACCGTTTCCCCTGGGCTGATTTGTCAGCGAAACTCGCCGGAGCGAAAGCCGTCTCCGGCGCGGCGATTTTTGACCACGCGCAAAACCCCGGTTTCCCGAACACGTGGTGCCTGCGCTACTACGGTATCCTCAGCCCGACCTACCCCGGCGAGGGCAGGCACGAGATCAAACCCGGCCAGCCGCTGCGCCTGCGCTACCGCGTTTGGATTCACCGCGGTGACGCGCAGGCCGGCAAGGTCGCGGCTGCCTACACGGCCTACGCGCAGCCGCCGGAGGTAAGAGTGACCGCAATCAAGTGAGGCAGTCATGATAACAAGTCCGACTCGAACCAGCCAGACGCTGGCCGCACGGCTAGTTTGTATCGCGGCCTGCGCATGTGCGGTCGCCGCGGCGAAAGATGTCTCCGTCTGGATGTCGCCGGGCGGGCCGCGGGGAATCTGGGAAAAGACCCACGGCGACCCGTTTCCGGTCAAGATGATCGTCGAGGACCTCGCGTATGTGGGCGTGACGGAGATTCTGTTCTTCGAGCAAGAGGGGCGCGGCGGGCCGTTTCTGCATCCGACGCAGGTCGCCCATGCC
>JAOACV010000847.1 GCA_026417675.1 Verrucomicrobiia bacterium | reverse complement strand
CAGCCGCAGCACATGCAGCTCGATCGGCACCTGCGACGGCATCCAGCGGGCTTCGTTGTAAGAGTTCTTGTTGGGGATGCTCATCTTGATCGTCCGGTGCGCGAAGACGGGCCGCGTTTGCATGTCGCTTTGTGCATAGGGCCATACATCGTCCACCGCGCGAATCACGCGGTTGGCCAGTTCCAGTTTCCATGAAATCTTCCGGCGCGCCGTCATCACCTGCTCGGCTTTGCGGCGGATGATCGGCTCGGGGCACTGGTCGCCCGACGCGCCGCATTGCGCGAAGACGTGGACCTTCGGCCCGTATTTCGTTTTGAGGCCCTCGCGAATCGGATGCCAGAAGTCGGCGCTGATGGCTTTGCGGCCGACTTGCGACGGACAGGCGAGGTTCAGCAGCATCCCCGTGAGCTTTTTGTCTGCATCCCAGAAGAATAACATCTCCACCGCGTGATCTTCGGAGCCTTCGATATGCGAGAAGTCAGGACGCGCCGTGTCAAAGCCCATGATGGCCGAGCCATCGGCGTAGGTCAACCGTCGGTTGTAGCCGACCGCCGCGTGGCCAAGCCCCCAACTCACGCCGGCGGGTTTGCGGTTCTGCCACGCCTCCGCGATGGCCGGGCCGACCCGATCGTAGAGCAGCCGGATGTATTGCTGCGGCGTCATCACGTCGGTTTCCTTGCTGATGTCATACAACTGTCCCGGCCCGGTCTTTTCGTAGGAGATGCTCGGCCCGCAATGCGTATGCGTCACGCCGCAGAACAACTTGCTGCTGTCGAAATCCTTGACCCGTTTCGCCGCCTCGCGTTGCATGCCTTCGTGGACTTCCTTCGTCATCCGGACCAAATCGAAGCTGATCAGGATGGCCTGCTCGATCGCGCGCTCGCCGTCCCGCGTCTCCAACGCCAGCACCGTGGCCGTCACCGGGTCTTCGACTTCCTTGGTGACGCGCTTGTAACCGCTGCCGTCAAGGACCACGCGCGCCGACGGCGTAATGTCCACCGTCGCCCAGCCGACGTGCAACTGTCCGGCCGGCGGCTCGGCGGCAGAGGCGAGACTGTTCGCGCACATCATTGCGGCGGCGAGAAAGCGGCTGGAGAATGTTTTCATGGTCGCGTAGTCTAACGCACGACCCAGCTCTCTGGCCACTGATTGTCGGTCTCAAAATTTGGCCCAGGAGTCTCAAGCGAATAGTGCGGCCGCTGGCTGGATCGCGTTCTCCGAACGCGATGGCGCTGTAGATTCGCGATGCCCAGCGCGTTCGGAGAACGCGCTCCACCTTGGGTTCTGCTTGGCTTAAGAGCCTGTCGGACTTAGCTGGAGATACAGGCGAGGGAGGT
>JAOACV010000846.1 GCA_026417675.1 Verrucomicrobiia bacterium | reverse complement strand
GCTTGTAAGCCTCAATGCCGGATGCGATGGCGGCGGCAAGCTTCTGGCGATGCGTGTCCTGGCTGATGAGCCGCAAGTCGCCGGCGTTGGAAAGGAAACCGCACTCCACCAGCACGCCGGGGCAAGTCAGGTCTTTCAACACCTCAAACCGCGCACGCTTTACGCCACGCTCCGCGGCGCCGGTCTTGCTGACCAGATGCTGCTGGATGTAGTGCGCCAGCACCACATTGTCGTTGTCGAACCGGTTCGCAAGGAACGACACGAAGTCGGAGGCGATGGGCGAGGTGGTTCGGTTCGCCGTGGAGGGCGCGCCCGCCGGCGTCAAACAGTAGGTTTCCGCGCCGCAAGGCTCGCTCGATGACGTAACCGAGTTAAAGTGGATGCTGACGAAGAGATCGGCGTGGTTGCCGCGGGCGAACGCCGAGCGCGATTGCAGCGCCATGTCGCGGTCATCCGTGCGCGTCAGCAGGACACAATAGCCTTTCGCGGCAAGCAATGCGTGCAGCCGTCTGGCCATGTCCAGCGTCAGATGTTTCTCCAACAGACCGTTGCGCGCGCGGGAGCCTTGATCGTCGCCGCCGTGGCCGGGGTCGAGCACGATCGTGCGCAGCGGTCCGTTGGCCATCAGCCCGCTGCCGCGAAGCAGGGGGTCGAGGGTCTTGACCACATCCACCGCCGGTAACCACATCTGACCGCTTTTGACCGCCAGCGGGGCCGTCAGCCAGTATTTGACGCCCTGCACTTCCGCCTCGCGGCTGTCCACGACAAACCGCGCGCGCGCCTGTGGTGAAAAAAGCGTCACGCTCCGGTCGCGACCGCTTTGCGCCTTCAGCGCAAACACCCGCATCACATCGCCCAGGGCAACATACTCGCGCCCGTAAACCGAGTGCGTTGTCAGCACCAATGACTGGGCCGGCCCGGCCAGGACGCTCGCCGCGCAGGCGGCCCAGACGCAGGCGAAGCCGAATTGATGTCGCTTGATCATCCGTTCAGGAAACTGCCGGCATGCTCCTTACCCCAAGACCGCGTCGGTTTCAAGACGCAAGGCTCTCAAAACGACTGTTCCTTCGTCGGAAACTTCCCCTCCTGCACCTCGTCGCGGTAGGCGGTCACGGCAGCCCGCATCGCATCGCCGACCGAGGCGAAACGTTTGACGTGCTTGAACGTCGGCCAAGTGGCGAGGCCGAGCAGGTCGTTGATGACCTGAATCTGACCGTCACAATGCGGCCCCGCGCCGATGCCGATGGTCGGGATGCGAAGCAATTCGGTGATCTCCCGCGCCACGTCCGCCTGCACCAATTCCAGTACGATCGCGAAACACCCGATCTCCTGTAACG
>JAOACV010000845.1 GCA_026417675.1 Verrucomicrobiia bacterium | reverse complement strand
GCCAGCACCATCTCGCGCCGCCACCCGGTGCGGTAGCGCTTCGTCAATCCCTGCGTTTCAATGGCCAGAGTCACAGTCGAATCGAAAACTCGCGAAACTCGCCCGTCGGCGCAGACCAATCCACGGTCGCGTGGCGGATATAAACCGAGAGATCGCCCGTGGCAATCTCATTCAAGAACCGTTTCAGTTCCGCCTCATCTCCTTCGGCGATCAGCTCAACGCGGTTGTCCGGCAGGTTTCTGACGCAGCCGACCACGTCGTAGCCGTGCGCGATTTGCCGGACCGTGTAACGGAACCCGACGCCTTGCACGCGACCGCTGTAATAGACCTGCACTCGTTTAAGCATGTTAAACCACACGCGCGGCGGAATTCGCCCGCCGCGACGCGCCTCTATTCTATGGAACGCCGCCGTCCGAAAGTCCAGTCCGCGACAGACACGGGGTTAACGCCGAGGCGGATCACCTTCTCCGGACGCGATAAGCTGTGCGAACGTCCGGTTTAGCTACGTCGAATCCATCTCTGCGTCCCGCCCCGGTGCGGACATCGGCCCGCAGCGGTTCTTGCCTTGAGACAATAGTTTGGCTATCGTGCGCGGCCTTATGAATCGAGATCACGTCAAGCTTTTCATACCCGGCCCCATCGAGGTTAGTGAGAAAACATTTCGGGCGATGTCCCGCCCGATGATTGGGCATCGGAGCAGCGCGTTTCAGGAGCTTTACGCGGCGATCCAGCCGAAGCTGCAACAGTTGCTCTATACGAAGAACCCCGTGTTCCTCAGCACCTCCAGCGCGTGGGGCGTGATGGAAGCGGCTATTCGCAATTTGGTCGGCAAACGGGTGCTGAATTGTTGCTGCGGCGCGTTCAGCGACAAGTGGCATGACGTTTCGTTGCGATGCGGCAAGGAAGCCGACGCGCTGAAGGTGGAGTGGGGCGACCCGATCCTACCGGAGATGGTGCGTGAGAAGCTGGCCACCGGCCGCTACGACGCGCTGACGCTGATTCACAACGAGACTTCCACGGGACTGATGAATCCGCTCTCGGAGATCGCGGCCGTGATGCGTGAGTTTCCGGACGTGTCGTTCATTGTGGACACGGTCAGTTCGATGAGCGGCGTGAAGATCGAGGTGGACGCGCTGGGGACGGATGTGTTGCTGGCAGGAATGCAGAAGTGTTTCGCGCTGCCGCCGGGACTGGTGGTGTTTGCGGTGAGCGAGCGGGCGCTGAAGAAGGCAGCGACCATCCCGGGCCGCGGCTACTATTTCGATTTCATCGAGTTCAAGAACAACCACGACAAGAACATGACGCCGAGCACGCCGAGCATCCCGCACATCTACGGAC
>JAOACV010000844.1 GCA_026417675.1 Verrucomicrobiia bacterium | reverse complement strand
AGCGAGATCTGCCGCGCCTTATAGACGGCACCCATCCCGCCCTGACCGATCTGCGCGATGACTTCAAAATCACCGAGTGTTCGACCTTCGAGTTCGGACATGTCTTAAATCCTTCGGATTGCCCAGACGTGCGAGAACCAATCGTGCACTCAATTAACAAGGAACCCGGACAGTGGTTTCAGCGCAATGAGGCTTTTACTGGCTGCCGGCGCCTTTCACGCGCATCCGCAGGCCGTAGAAGCCGCTGCTGGCGGTGATGAACAGCGTCCGCCCGTCCTTGCCGCCGAAACATACGTTGGCGGTCCATTTTTCGGGGACGGCGATCTGCTCGATCTGCTTGCCGGTCTTGTCAAACACGATCACGCCCTTGCCGGTGAGATAAACGTTGCCTTCGCTGTCAAGAGTCATGCCATCGGAACCCATCTCACAGAACAACCGTTTGTTGGCCACGGAGCCATCGGGCCGAATGTCATAAGCGTAGGTCTTCCTGTCGCGAATGTCGGTCACATAGAGCGTCTTGCCGTCGGGCGTGCCGATGATGCCGTTGGGTTGAACGAGGTCGCCGGCCACCCGCGTCAGCCTCTGGCGGTCCGGCGCAAGGAAATACACGGCTTGGCAATCCTGCTCCATCGCCCCGCGAGTCCAGTAGGCCCGCTTGTAGAACGGATCAGTGAAATAAACCCCGCCATCGGGCCGCACCCACACGTCATTGGGACCGTTAAGTAGCTTGCCTTGGTAATCCTTGACCACCACCGTCGCCTTGCCGTCTGGCGCAATCCGCCACAGCTCGTTCTTTTCGTCCGCGCACGCCCATAGATTACCCTGCGCGTCAAAACAGAGGCCGTTGGAACGCCCGCAGGGCTGCATGAACGTCGTGAGTTTCCCGTCCACGCTCCACCTCAGGATGCGGTTGTTGGGCTGGTCAGTGAAATAGACGTTGCCCTGCGCGTCGGACGCCGGACCCTCGGTGAACTTGAAATCGCCCGCCAACTTCTCCACCAGCGCGCCCGGCTCGATGATGCCGCCTTCGCCGGCCGACGCCACGACGACGCCAACGACCAACATTACAAACGTTGCGCATGAAATCATGTGCATGTCCATGAGTTTTCCTGTATCAAAAGCCCGTCGAACACCTGCTGGTAGGATTTCAGCACCCGCGCTCCGTCTTGTCGAGAACGCTCTGGGCCACCGCGACGTCCCGGGCGCATCTGGACAGGCCCCCGTAGCGCAGACTTCTAGCCTGCGCCGCCGCCGGCTACCCGCGCATCGTGATCTCCTACGAAGGCGGGAAAGCCGGGGACGCGCACTGCTGGCCGAAGGAAGAGTGAAACGACGTGGAGAAATGGAGAACTGGAG
>JAOACV010000843.1 GCA_026417675.1 Verrucomicrobiia bacterium | reverse complement strand
GCGTCGTAGATGTGCAAAGTTTTCTCCTGCCACGGCGGCAGATTGGAGAGCTTCGCGTATTTTTTCGTGTCGGTGAAACCCGCGCCGGCTTCGACCGCGGCCCACTTGTCGGGATAATGCAGGCCGAGATGCCACGCGCCCGCGCCGCCCATTGAGAAGCCGCGCAGGACGATGCGCTTGTCGTCAATCTTGTATCGCTGATGGACCGACGCGAGCGCCTCGAACACATCGGTCTCGCCAGCCCACCGGTAGGCGTTGTTGACGCGACCAAAGACCTCCAGCGTGATGTAGTCCTGCTCCGGCGGCACTGGCTTGCTCTTGGTGTCAACGTCGTGCGAAGCGATGAAACTGACCTCATTAAGCGTCGAGCCGCGGCCATGCAGGACCACGTCGAGGCGCACGGGTTTCCTGCCATCGTAGCTGTCGGGAATGGTCAGCGCATACGGCTGGACGCTGCCGTCCACGCGCGAGCGATAGGCTCGCACCAGCCGGCCTTTCTGCGCCGGCCACAACGGTTTGCCTGCAGCGAATTCCTTCGCCCGCCCCAAACCACGATCGAGCGCCGCACGTGTATCTGCCACATAGCGCTTTGCGTAAAACTCCTCATCGGCGTAGCGCAGGATCCACATCGCGGCCTTGTGATAGACCTCCACATCGGCCAACAGCTTGTCGTCGGCTTCCCTGACGGAGAGTCCCTTCAAAGCCGCCGCCAACTCGTCGGCCTTCGCCCGGATTTGGCTCATTTCAGCCTCGGTTGGTTTGTAGGGGGTCGGCGGAGCGGACTTGCGCTGTGCCGCCGGGATGCTGCCCGCGGTCAAGAGCGCAAGCGCGATACAAAAGCTGAATCGTTTCATGGCGCGCAGGCTATGTCGGGCTGCGGCAGAAGTCAAAAGCGGCTCGTGCTCCATGGGAGTTAGGTGGGCCGTTCCGTTTCCAAGGAAAGGCGGTTTGCCAACCGCCGCAGGCCGTTGTTAAACATAACGCTTGTGGCGATTGAAAACCGCCACTTCTTGGGCGGCGAACGCCGTGCTGGCTGGCATCTTCGGTCGCTCCGGGAGCCATTGCCAGCCAAATCCGCGCAAGTTTATTGTTGATCGCGGGCGTCAGTCCGCCGCAATCTGCACGCGTTCTCGGAGAACACGAGGATGCAAACGGCAAGCAACAACAGAGGGCCACGTTCTCTGCCTGGCGCATTCTCGGATCACCGAGCGCGGCAATGAATTCGATGACGTCACGAGCCTACCCAGTCTGCGGCGCGATGGTGTTCGCGGCGCTCGTCGCCACCGCCGGGCCGCTCCCCGAAAACCTCGCCCCCAAGGCCCGCATCACCGCCAACTCCGAGCACAGCGGCCAGTAT
>JAOACV010000842.1 GCA_026417675.1 Verrucomicrobiia bacterium | reverse complement strand
CTACTGCACCGTCTCCGTCAACCCTCGGGAGGCCAACACCCGTCCAATGGCCGACCAGGTCGTCGAGCTGCTGCCTCGATACCTCCAGCGCGACGGCGTCGTCGGCATCGGCGAGGTCGGCTTCGACCGCATTACCGCCGACGAGGAGGAAATTCTGCGCCGCCAGCTCCGCATCGCCAAACAGTGGAACTATCCCGTGGTGGTTCACACGCCCCACCAGCACAAGAAGCTCGGCACAGAGAAGCTGCTGGCCATCATTGATGAGGAGCAACTCGACCACAATCTCGTGGACATGGACCATTGCACGGAAGAAACGCTGCCGCTGTTCGGCCGTCATCCGCGGATCTGGCGCGGCCTAACCGTTTATCCCATCACCAAACTCTCCGTCGAGCGCGCCGCCAATATCGTCCAGCAATACGGTGTGGACCGCCTGCTCATCAACTCGTCGGCCGACTGGGGCGTCTCGGACCCGCTCAGCGTCCCCCGCGTCGTCCGCGAATTGGAGCGTCGCGCCGTCCCGCGCGACCAGATCGAGCAACTGGTCTTCCGCAACCCGCTGCAGTTCTACGGGCAGTCGAAGAAGTTTACGTTCAAGGAGTAATCCGGGAGCGGCGCGAATGTTTACGCCTCCAGGGCGCTGACCCGGCTTTTCTGCTTGGCCCCGGCGCAATCCGGGCACAAAACGCCGAGGCATACGTCTGCACCGAGCCGCGCATGGAGGTATTCTTCCGGCGGAGTCCAGCGGCCAGACGAGTCGAGCAAGTTCTTACATCGCTCACAAATACAGAGCGCTTCGCGCAAGGTGCCGATCTGCATGACGGCTTGTTGAAGTTCCCGATGAGAGGTTTCCAGACAAGTGTTGTCGCGCCGCAGCTCGTCAGCCAACTCGAAGAGGCGCGCGAACACTGTTGCCTTGGCGCGAAGCGCATATGCATCCACCGGCTTGATCAGGTAGTCCACCGCGCCGGCGCGGTATCCCGCCAGGACCTTGTCCGGCGCTTTCAGGTGTGCGGTAAGGAAGATGATGGGCGTGTCCTTGGATCGCCTCAGTTGTCGGATGCGCGCCGCCGTCTCGAACCCGTTCATTCCCGGCATTACAATGTCGAGCAAGATGAGGGCGAAGTCCTTCTCCTCCAGCCGTTGCAACGCCTCAGCGCCCGAATGCGCTTTGACCAACCGTAGGCGAAGTCCGCGCAACGATGCCTCCAGCAAGTCCAGATGCAACGGTTCGTCATCCACCAGCAGAACGCTGGCCGACGGCACTTCCTGGTCCACACACTTTGCTGTTTCCTCTGCTGAACACATCGCCAAGGATTCCGCACATACCGGACGTAGATGTGCAAGCTACGATCCTAACC
>JAOACV010000841.1 GCA_026417675.1 Verrucomicrobiia bacterium | reverse complement strand
GGTGCTGGACGAGGAAGTCGAACTGCTCGGATGGCTCGACGAACTGTTGGATTGGCTCGAGGAAGTCGAGGAACTCGACGTGCTCGAACTGCTCCACTTGGAGGAGGACGAACTGGGGCTGCTGGTGCTGCTTGAGGACGTGCTCGAAGTGCTCGACGTTGAACTGGAACTGGTGCTGGAGGAACTGCTCGAACGACTGCTGGAACTGCTGGAACGGCTCGAGGAAGACGACGAGGTCGAACTGGCGCTGGAAGAAGATTCTTCCAAGGCCGACGTTTCCGATCCGAAAGCGGCGAGCGTTTTCAACGGCGCGGCCAGCGACTTCGCCCCCTTCGTCCTGCCGCTCTTCCTGGAATCTCCCTTCGCCATGCGTCCCTCGGAGGTCAGTCAGTTAGCGTGTCTCCCCGATTGCCGCATCTACCCCCGAATGCGGTCTCGATCCGAGCGTGAAACCAAGGCCAACCCACGAAAGCCACGAAGGAGCCGTTGCGGACACACGAGAGCCAGCCTAAAACCTGTGCGCGCGGGGGGGGGGCTTGCCTGGATGAACAGAAAAAGATCCCCCCCGAGTTTCCCACCTACCACCGCACAACTTGGTGTCCGTCACACGCACCTCTGCGTCTCGCAGTTTGGCTTTGCTGGCCCTACAATACTCAAGCTCGCCCGCCGGGCAAGACTTTTTTCGGGCTTTTTTCGGGCTGCGAAATACGCCTTTCCGCCTTGCCTTCCTCAACTCACAACATGCAGCCCCGTAGTGTCCCCATCTCGCCCAAGCGGCGCAGCGAACGATTCTCTATTTGCGCCGGGCTGGCGGACTGCTACGCTATGCAAAGTAGTTCCGATCAACACATGGAAGAAGGACGCGCCATGCCACAGGAAATGAATCGTCGGGAGTTTATTTCGGAATCGTTGCTGGCCGCGACGGCCGGCGCGCTGGCAGCCGGCAGCACGGCGGCCCATGCCCAGGAGCCGTCCGCACCGGCGGCCGGGCTGGCCGCATCGCTGCCCACGGGTGTCATCGGCGGCCAGTTGCGGGCCAGCCGCGTCATCCTTGGCGGCAACCTCGTCAACCTGTTCATGCACAGCCGCGAGCTGCGCTACGTCGAGCAACTGGCCGCGCAATACCACACTGACGACCGCATTCTGCACACGTTGGCGGTGGCCGAGGAACACGGCATCAACACCATTTCGTTGAGCAACCGCGAGCGCGCCATGAGCCTGCTCAAGCGCCACCGCAAGGAGCGCGGCGGCAAAATGCAATGGATCGTCTGCCCGATCACCAAGCCCGACGACTCGATGACCAAGTATCGCGAGGAAGTCGAGCGGCTTGTGGAGGAAGGCGCCGACGCGGTCTATATG
>JAOACV010000840.1 GCA_026417675.1 Verrucomicrobiia bacterium | reverse complement strand
ACAAAACATTCCACAAGCAACAGGGCCAGCGCAAGCCCCAGCGGCCACTGGAATCGCTCGAAGTAGCGTTTCCGCAACTGGGTCTCCTGCTCTTTGCCCTGCAGTTGCGCGATGCCTTTGCGGTAGATGGTTTCGATCCCGAAATCGCCGGGCGCACTCCGCACGTAGATGCCGCCGGTTTTCAGCGCAAGCTGCTTAAGGGTCTCTTCGTCGAGACGCGATTTGACGACGGCCCCGTCCTTGTCCTTGAGGAACTCCATCGGTTTGCCGTCTTCGCGGACCGGGATCAGTTCACCCTCGGCCGTGCCGACGCCGATGGCGTAAATCTTGACGCCGTCCTTGGCCGCCTCCTCGGCGGCCGCCAGCGCGTCGCCCTCGGTTTGTTCGCCATCGGTGATGAGCACGATGGCCCGGTCGCGTCCTTCGCCGGCCTCGAAGGCTTTGAGCGCGGTGCGGATCGCCGCGCCGATGGCCGTGCCGCCGCGCGGGATGATGCGCGGGTCGGCGTCCTTCAACGTCAGCCGAAACGCCTCGTAATCCACGGTCAACGGGCACTGCACGAAGGCCGTGCCGGCGAAGGCGACCAAGCCGATGCGGTCGCCGCGCAGATGCTCCAGCAGGTCTTGCACGGCGTATTTGGCTTGGGTCAGGCGGTTCGGACGCACGTCCTCGGTCAACATGCTCTTGGAAACGTCCAGCAACACCATGACGTCCACGCCGCGATATTTTACTTCGCGCCACTCGAATCCCCAGCGCGGTTGCGTCAACGCCAGCACGGCAAACAGCACCGTCAACACCAACAGCGCCGCTTTCCAGCGACGCGCCACGGGGCGCACCGAGTCGGCGAGCTTGTCGGCCAGCGGCGAGGCGGCGAATTGTTCCAGCGCGCGCCGCCGGGCGCGGAACGCCCAGATAAGAAACAGCGCCAGCGCCGGGACGAGCGCGAGCAGCCAGAATGAGGTTGGATGGCCAAAGGTCACGGCAACCTCCGCAGTCGCGTCTGTTCGAGCGCGACCGCCGCCAACAGGCAGCCCAATCCCGGCAGCAACGCCCACGCGAACAATTCGCGCCAGTCCTCATAGACGATGGTCTCGACCTTTTGTTTTTCCATCTTGTCAATCTCGGCGTAGGTTTTCCGCAGCGAGGCGGTGTCGGCAGCGCGGAAATACTGGCCCCCGGTGGTGGACGCGATTTCTTTCAACAACCCCTCGTCCAGGTCGGCTCGAATGGGGCGATGCCCGATGATGTTGCCCGCCGGGTCGCGCACCGGCATGGGCGCCACGCCCTCCGAACCGGCGCCGATCGTGTAGATGCGCACGCCAAACTCTTTGGCCGCTTTCGCCGCTTCCGGTGCCGGCG
>JAOACV010000083.1 GCA_026417675.1 Verrucomicrobiia bacterium | reverse complement strand
CACCATGCCCGCAAGGATGAGCAGGACGCCGAGCAACTTGTTGATGTAGCGCTGGAGGAAATCCGACAGCAGCGGAGCATTGATGGCGGCGTTGACGATGAGGAAGCTCAGGGCCACATACGCTGCGCTACGGCCCAGTGTGTAAAGCAGCCCGGATAGAAGCACCCCACCGCGATGATTGATGCGGCACGCCACGAACGACACCGCCGCAATGTTGGTCGCCAGCGGGCAAGGGCTGATCGCGGTCAGAATGCCGAGCCAGAACGCGCTGAGCGCGAGTAAGATTGTTTCCTGCATTCAGTTCGAGCCTTCTCGCAGCTTCTTGATTTCTTCCTTCACATAGGCGTGAAACTTCTCCTTGTCGCCGGCAAAGTCCCAAACCTGCTCCAGATTCTTCCACCGCTGCTGGCGGCCGTCTTGATAGAGCGCCAGCACCACCGAACTGGCCGCCAACTGGTAGTCTTTTACGAAGTGCTTGTGCTGTGGCTCATCCATGTTGACCCGCGCGAACTCAATCCGCCCGTTCCGAAGGTCGTCAGCAAAATAACGCTCGACCGCCTCGCGCGAATTCTGCTCGATGCTCAGACAGGTTGGGCAGCGCCGCGCGCCGTGAAAGTAATAGGCTACCAGCTTCGTGCCGACCGGCGGGATGGCGACCACCGGGCCGCTGTGGCCGGTCCTGGAGACGGTTGTCTCCTTATAGACTAGGACGCTGATGCTGATCACGACGAAGAGTGACAGCGCCCAAGTGAGCAGCTTCTTGCCGGTCATGGCCGTTTGCCTCACTTTCCCGCCGCGCCCGCGCTGGCCTGATTAAGGATCGTCTTGATTTCTTCCACTGACGGGACTTTGCCAACGACCTTGACGTTACCGTTGACCACCAGCGCGGGCGTCATCATCACCCGTAACGCCATGATCTGGCGCAGGTCGGTGACTTTGCTGATCTCATACTGCAGGCCAAGTTCCTTGGCGGCCTGTTCGGTGTTTTCATAAAGCTTCTGGCATTTCGCGCAGCCCGGACCCAGAACGAGTAGTTGCATGATCATCCTCCTATTTGAACAAGCTCCCATACATCATACCGGTCGCGGTGGACATCACCACAACCAGCAGCGTGAAGGCGGCGGTTTTGTTGAACCCAACGACACGCGCGATCACCAACATGCTCGGCAGCGACAACGCCGGCCCCGCCAGCAGCAGCGTGAGCATCGGCCCTTGATGCATGCCCAGCTTGCCGAGCGTCTCGCAGATGGGGATTTCGGTCAGCGTGGCGAAATACCAGAAAACGCCGACAAGGCTGGCAACGAGGTTGGAGCGCAGCGAGTTGTCGCCGACAAGGCTGGCGACGTATTTTTCCGGCAGTAGCGCGCCCACGAAGCCGACCACGAACACGCCGCCGAAAAGCAGCGGGATGATCATCTTGCAGAAGTCCCACGTGTTGCTCATCCAAGTCTTGATTTCATCCCGGCTGAACCAGCGCCAGACCATGACCAGCACCACCAGCCCCATCGCGCCCGCCAGCCACCATTTCTTGTGATGCACCGCGATGACCCACGTGTCGGCCTCCTGAACCGACGCGATGGCCGGCTTGGCCAGTGTCACCTTTTCGCCGCTGGAACGGCCGTTCCAGTCCTGTTGGAGTTGAAACACCACCTCGTCCTTGGTTTCCTGCAAGGCGACGGCGGCGAACTGGGCGCCGGAAGTCGTGCGCACCACCACGTCGCCCGGATTATACCAGTCGCTGAAGACCAAAAACCCGACCATGCAGCCAAAGTAGAGCACTGTTTTCCACAATGGCCGCGCCGGCGAATCCGGCTCCGGCATTTGCAACGCTTCTTCCGACCGTTTCGTTTCACTCCGGCGGAAGATCACGGCCATCAGCACGCCAATCAGAAGCGCAAACGCGACCGCGCCAACCGCCCGCGCGACACCCATGGGCAAGCCCAGCACGCGGGCCGTGAGGAACACCGCGAGGATGTTGATCGCCGGGCCGGAGTAGAGGAACGCTGAAGCCGGCCCCAAGCCCGCGCCAAGCGCGTAGATGCCCGCGAACACCGGCAGCACGCTGCACGAACAAACTGCCAGAATGAACCCGGACACCGAGGCGACGAGGTAGGCGAGCGGCTTGTGGGCTTGGGGACCAAGATAGCGCATCACTGACGCCTGCGAGAGGAACGTGATGATCGCCCCCGCGATGAACATAGCAGGGACGACGCAGGCCAGGGTGTGATTGCGGACATACCACTGGAGCAGCTTGAACGCTTCGAGGATCGCCCCGCTGATCTTCGGGTTCGCCAGCGGCAGGAAGTAGGCGACAAGAAAAACGCCGGCGATCCATCCGAAGGTTTTCAGTTCTTTGTTCATGTGCGGCCATGACCCGCCAACGTTTGGCGACTCGGCCAAACATCAAACCACAGGGCGGTCGACTTCATCTTGGAATGGGAATTCATGACTCCGCCGATGCTTGCTGAACCGACTCGATGCACTGGAAAAACCGCAGCGCGCACGGTGTCCTGAGCGAGTAGAAAACCATCGCGCCCCGTTTCTCGTCCGCAACGATGCCGGCCTTCTTGAGCAGAGCCAGATGCTTCGAGACGGTGGAGATGTCCGCGCCAACACGCTCGGTGAGTTCGCAGACGCACTTCTCGCCGCCCGCCAGCGTCTCGACCAGATAAAGGCGCGTCGGATGCGCCAGTGCCTTCAAGACCTGAGCGTGCGCCTTCAGACGATGCAGCGAATTGGAATCCAGACGGCTCACCACATTTGGCAGTTTCGCCAAATGCTGCGGTTTGTCAATCCTTGACTTCCTTCGGGTTTACGAGAGCCGGCGGTTCTTGATGGCGGGCTTCGCCGGTCAGCGGTCCATCTTCCTCACCAGTTTCCAAACGTCTGGGGACATGTTGTTCCCAGCGACCATCCACAGCGCATCGGCGTGGACGAAGACGCTCGCAGCGTGGCGGGGTGCCCACGGCGTGTTCGGCAACTCGCGCCACATCACGCTGTCGGAAGAGTAATGGACGTCGTTGCGATTCGCTTTGTTACAGCCTTCCAACACCCACATCTTGCCGTCGAACACCGCCACGTCGTGATACTGGCGCGGCGCCCACGGCGCGGACTCGACGTGCCGCTGCCACTGCACGCCGTCGGCGGAACTCCAGTTATCGTTGTAGAACTTGCGCGTCGGTGTTTTCGGCGTGTCATAGGTGCCGCCGCCGAGAATCCACATCCGATTCTTGAACACCACGCTGCCACCGATCATTCCGCGCGGCGGCCATGGCGCGCGCTCGATCACGCGCGTCCAATGGGTGCCGTCGGCGGAGTTCCAAACGTCGTTGTAGAACACCTCCCGCGCCGGCGCGAACTGCGGCAGGGTCTGGCCGCCCATCACCCAGAGTTTCCCGGCGTGGGCCAATGTGTAATGAAGCGCGCGAGGCGCCCACGGCACGCGCTCGCACACGCGCGTCCAGCGCACGCCGTCTTCGCTGTTCCACACATCGTTTTGGTAGTGGCCCTGGTTGCAGTCGCCGCCGATGATCCACATCTTGCCCGCGTGGACGGCGTAGCCGGCGGTGTGTCGGCCTTCCCAAGGCGCCTGCGGGGTTTCCAGCCGCCAGTCCAACCCGTTCGCTGACGACCACACTTCGCTGTTGCAAATCTTGGGGAAGTGAACCTTGTCGCGGGGATTCCAGCCGCCGAGCAACCACATGCGACCCTTGAAGACCAGCGCGCCCGCGCCGTCCCGCCCGGCAAACGGCGCCTTCAACGTGACTCTTGTCCACACATAGTCCGCCGCCGCGTCTGCGGCGTTTCCTGCGGTCCCGTCAAGGCTCGCGCAAGCCAGCAGCCAGACGAGCCAGCTCAGTCGCATGTCGGACGCGGCTGTCACGAGAAAGCCTCCCGCGCGAATCTCATGGCTTCCGCTTCTTTCCTTCCGTAGTCCCGCGCCACTCGTCGAACATTTTCGCCATCGCCTCGACGCGCTCCGGATGCTGTTTGGACAGGTCGTTCTGTTCGGCGCGGTCCATCTCCATGTCGTAGAGTTCCCACGGCCCGCCCTTGGCAGCGGCGAGTTTCCAGCGGCCCAGCCGCACGGCGCGGCAGCCGGAGGTCGCCCAACATAACGCTTTGTGACCGTCGCGGCTACCGCCCTTCAACACCGGTAGCAGGCNCTTACCTGCGAGCGGCGGCACATTACGGCCGTTGAACTCACTTGGATACGCCACGCCCGCCGCATCGAGGCAGGTTGCCATGATGTCGGTGATGTGGCCCAGTTCGTGAGTAACCGCGCCCGCTGGCCGGATCACGCCGGGCCACCATGCGATCAACGGCGTCGCGATGCCGCCTTCGAAGTTGCTGTTCTTGTGCCCGCAGAACGGCGAGTTTGACACGTTGGACCACGCCGGGCCGCCGGTGACGAAAGTGTCGGGTCTGCCGGGCGGGATGTCCGGCGTGTTGCCAACGCGCGTCGGCGTCCCGTCCAGCCGCCACGTTTGGCCGGGCTGGTCCAACGATTTGCCCCACGCTTGATCTGATGCGCCGTTGTCGGAGAGGAAGAGAATCAGCGTATTCTTGTCCGCGCCCGCACGGCGCAACGCCTCGATGATGCGGCCTACGCTCTGATCCAGCGAATCCACCTGCGCGGCATACGCAGCCATGCGCTCGGCTTCCCAATCCTTGTGCGGCGCGTTCTGCCACGCGGGCACTCGTTGGTCACGCGCCGACAGCGGACACGCTTTGCTAAGGAGGCCCAGTTCGATCAGCCGTTGGTGACGCCGCGTTCGGGCTTCGTCCCAGCCGAGGTTGCGATAAAGTTCGCGATAGCGCGCCATATCCTGCGGCTTGGCGTGCAACGGCCAGTGCGGCGCGTAATGCGCGACGTAGAGAAAAAACGGGCGCGGTTTCGCCGCCGCCTCGGTGATGAATTCCAACGCAAAGTCGGTGATGAGGTCAGTCATGTAAGCGCCCTCGGCTGGCCGTCCGCAAACCTGACCATCCCGCATGAACCTTGTGGTGCGCACACTATGGAAGTAATGCCCCGGCCCGCTGCCGCCGCCGCTGCCGAAGAAGCGGTCCACGTGGCGCGCGATGCACGCGGGATCGTGCCAATCTTCGGCCGTCACCACGTCGAGCCGGCCCGCGGCGCAGGTCGTGTAGCCCGCGCGCTTGAGCAGCTCAAACGCCGTCACGCAGCGGTTGTTCAGCTTTCCCGTCCAATTCAACATCCCAACCTGATGAGGATGCAACCCCGTCATCAACGCCGCGCGCGACGGTCCGCACAACGCGCAGTTGTAGAACTGCGAGAACCGCAGCCCCTCCGACGCGAGCCGGTCCAGATTCGGCGTGCGAATCTCCCCGCCGTAGCAGCCCGCGTCGGAGAACCCCATATCATCGGCAAGGATGACAACGATGTTCGGCGGGTCACGGCGGTCTTTGGCTGTTGCCAACCAAGGGGGACAGGAGAATGTTAGCGACGCCAGCGCAAGGATCAGGATAGGTTTTCCATTCACCGCGGCACTATACCAAACAGGGCCGCTTCATGGAATAACGCAACTCTTTGGAGTTTAGTTTTCAAGCGGCCAAGGTCGTTTTGCAGGCCGATGCCTGATCTCCAACGAACTGCACAAACAAGAAGAGAAGACCTAGACTGGACGCAGTTAATCGCGGCCTCGTGCGAACAGGGATCTCCGCCAAACCCTTTGCTCCGTGAAATCGAACGATCGTGCCATTTCACGGAGTGGCCGAACTCAGGCGGTGCGATTTCGCTTCGCGCACGCTGGAGCGCGTCAGCAGCGACCTTTCATACGACCGCCCGACCGCGCAGCTGCCGAGTCCGTTGCGCTACCGCGTTACTTCGCCGCCGCGGCCAGGTTTACGCAGACCAGTTCCCTGTCGTTGCGGGCGAACAGGCATTGTTGCGCGAACGCCGGATGACTCCAAACCATCGGACGGCCGAAGGTCTTGTTGGTCGGCTCCAGCACGTGGAATCGGCCAAGTTCCTCGTAACCCTTTGGCGAAAGCTTTGCGATGATGAGGTCGCCGAGTTCGTTGAAGAGGAAAAACTTGTCGTCATGCTTGACGAGGAATGCTGTGCCGTAACGACCTTTCCTGCCCTCGCCCACCGTCGGCGCGACCGTCTGCCAGAGCCGTTCGCCGTCGCTGAGCCGCGCGCACGTCAGCGAGCCGCTGTCCGCGTCGCAGCCATAGATGACCTCGCCCTCGATGAACGGCGACGCTGTGCCGCTATAGAGGGCGTTTTTCGGATGGCCCCTCCAGACCACCTCCGCGCCTGACGCGCCGAGTCTGAGCAACGCGCCCACGTCCTTGAAGGACGAAGCGAACAACAACGACCCGGCCTTGCGCGGCGCGGCGATGGCCATGCCGTAGCTTGGTTTGAGCGGCACCGACCAGTTTGCCCTGCCGGTGTCGGGTTCAACGCTGTGGATCGCCTCGCCGTGCCAGAAGAGCACCTGCCGTTTTCCGTCGTGCTCGATCAGACTCGGCGGACAATACCCCGGCTCGTTGGCTGGCAACGCCCGCCATCGTTCGCGGCCCGTGTGCTTGTCCAACGCCAGCGCCACACCGTCCTTGCAACCCACGATGCAGTAGAGCGTGTCGCCGACCACCAGCGGATGCGAGGCGTAGCCCCACACCGCCGTCTTCGCTCCGTAGTCCTTCGTGAAATCCTTGCTCCAAATCACGCGCCCGGTGGCCGCGTCGAGGCACCAGAGGTTTCCTTCCGCGCCGAGCGCATAAACCCTGTTGCCATCCACCGTCGGCGTGCAACGCGGCCCGCTGCTGTAGGCGATTTTGTAGGGCCGGTCGTATTCGTGTTTCCAGAGCAGCCTGCCGTTGGCCGCGTCCAGACAAAGCACGCGCTCGATGCCGACCAGTTCATCGGTGTTGAACGAATTGTTTTTCGTCTCACCGGACTGCCGCACGTAGTCCATGACGAACACTTTGTTGCCCGCGACCGCCGGCCCGGCGTAACCGAGCGCAATCGCCGTCCGCCACTTCACGGGAAGTCCCGACGCCGGGATCGCCGCGATGACGCTTGTTTCGCGCCACACGCCGTCGCGCAGCGGCCCCATCCATTGCGGCCAGTCGTCGGCGTGCGACACGGCCGTCGCCACAAGACCAGCCAAAACTGCCTCCATCCATTTGTTGCTACTCATCTCGTCTCCTTTTCTTCGAATCCTTATCACGCCAAAACCTTGTGGCCTTCCCGGCGGCAGGCGCCGCTTTACGGTTTCGGCTTCGCCAGTTGTCTTCGTAGGAAGTCCAGCAGTTGCGTCACCAACTGCGCGCGTGCAGCATCGTCGGTGGCGCGCACCGCCAGCCGCTGCGTTGCCAGCCGGCCGTCAGGGGACCTCAGCGCGGCCCACGCCCACTGGCTGCCATCGGCCTCCGCCTGCGATTGGCCTGCGGCCAGTGACCATGCGCTCTGCGTTCGCCGCGCGGCCGAGATGGCCAGTCCCTTTGCGCGTTCGGCGGCAGGACTCGATGCGCACCAGTGGTCGGCCTCTGTTCCGATCAAGCGGGCGAGCGCTTCCTCGGTCGGCGCGGCGAAGCATCCCGCCATGACTTTCGGCGCGCCCGCAGCGCTGTTGAGGCTGGCGTCAAGTTGGCCGCCCGTGCAAACCTCCGCCAGCACCAGCGTGCCCCCGGCAGCTTGGAGTTTCCTGATCACCGCGTCCTCCAGCGAGGAGCCGTCGTCGGCATACAGATACTCGCCGAGCTTGTCGCGAATCTGTTCCTTCAGGCGCGCCAGCGTAGCCTCCGCGGCCGGCGTGTTGGCAGGCGTGCTGAACGTGAAATCCACCCGGCCGCCCTCGAACAGCGACGTGATCGTCATGTCGGCGGGCACCGGGACGCTCTCTTTGATGGTCTGGGTAATCTGCGACTGGCCCACGCCCACAAACCGCAGCGTCAGCGACGCGCCCCGTGGCCGCACGCCGAACCGCCCGCGCAGATACGGCAGCAATTCGTTGACCACCATCGGCTGCAGTTCGCGCGGCGGCCCCGGCAGGGCGACGATGACGGTCTTGTCGGTTTCAAAAATCAGCCCCACCGCTGTGCCGTGTAGGGTCTTGAGGTAACCGCCGCGCGCGGGCAC
>JAOACV010000839.1 GCA_026417675.1 Verrucomicrobiia bacterium | reverse complement strand
TCGCAGCCCTGCACCAGGTAGTGGGCGATGTTCACGTCATAGTCTTCGATGAAAATGATGCGGCGCTGAAACTCCGTCCGGCGCGCGAAGTGAATAAGCTCGCGGATCAGTTCCTTGCCCGGCGTGTCGTGGGGATGGGCCTTGCCGGCGAAGATGATCTGCACGGGGCGATCGGGGTCGGTGACCAGCCGCAGGAGACGCTCCGGGTCCTTCAGCAGCAGCGTCGCCCGCTTGTAGGTGGCAAACCGCCGCGCGAAACCGATCGTCAACACGCGCGGATCGAGCACTTCATCGGCCAGCGCCAGCTCGGCGGGCGTGCCGCCGCGGGCGAGCAGTTGCCACCGCAGATGCCGGCGGGCGTGGGCCACCAGCCGTTCGCGCTGGCGCTCATGGCATCGCCACAGTTCCGCGTCGGGAATCTCGTGGATCGCCTCCCAAACCGTCTTGTCCGTCGGCTCTTCCATCAGCCGCTGGCCGACGTAGGTCTCGAACAGAAATGCCATTTCGGTGGACAGCCACGTCAGCGTGTGCACGCCGTTGGTCACGTGCGTGATCGGGATTTCTTGCTCCATCAAGTCGGGCCAGAGATGGCGCCACATGCGGCGCGAGACCCTGCTGTGCAATTCGCTGACGGCGTTGCGCTTCGAAGAGGTTCGCAGCGCCAGGATGGCCATGTTGAACCCCTCCGTGCCGGGGTTCTCGTTGGAGCGACCCAACGCGAGAAACTCGTTGCGGCTCAGGCCCAGTTCCTGGCGAAACGCGCCGAAGTAATGCTCGACCATGTCCGGGTGGAACACGTCAATGCCCGCCGGCACGGGTGTGTGCGTGGTAAACACCGTCGCCGCGCGCACCGTTTCGAGCGCCTCGGCGAAACTCAGACGCTGCTCCTTCATGGCCACCCGGATCCGTTCGAGCGCCAGAAACGCCGCATGACCTTCGTTCATGTGGCAGACGCTGGGGTTGTGCCCCAAGGCCCGCAACGCGCGGCAGCCGCCAATGCCCAGCAGAATCTCCTGGCGCATCCGCATGTCGCTGTCGCCCCCGTAGAGCGTCGCCGTGATCTCGCGGTCGGCGGGCTGGTTGACCAACAGGTTGGTGTCGAGCAAGTAGAGCGGCACGCGGCCGATCTGCGCTTTCCATACCTGCGCCGTCAACTGGCGGCCGGGCAACGCGATGGTGATCTTAACCGGCTCGCCCTCCGGCGTGCGCGCCAGCGTAACGGGCATGTTGTAGAAATCGTTGTCCGGATAGACCTCCAGTTGCCAGCCGTCCGCGTTCAATTGTTGTTTGAAATAGCCGTGGCGGTAAAACAGTCCGACGCCTGCCAGCGGCACGCCCAGATCACTCGCGCTCTTGAGGTG
>JAOACV010000838.1 GCA_026417675.1 Verrucomicrobiia bacterium | reverse complement strand
GACGAGATCCAGCGGCATATTGAGCGCGGCGTGATCGAGATCGCCCCGCTGGCGTTCATGCGCGGCCGCACGTTGAACCACTCGTTCGTCATCCTCGACGAGGCCCAGAACGCCACGGCGGAGCAGATGTTCATGTTCCTGACGCGGCTCGGCTTCGATTCGCAGTGCGTCGTCACGGGCGACATCACGCAGGTGGACTTGCCCGCGTCGAAACGCTCCGGCTTGATCGAGGTGCGCGACGTGCTGCGGGACGTGCCCGGCATTGCCTTTTGCTATCTGACCGAGAAAGATGTTGTCCGCCACGAGCTGGTCCAGCAGATCATCAAGCGCTACGAGGAATACCGTTCCCGCGGCCAACTGGAGTTCCGCGCCGTCACCAACGGCCAGAAACCCGCCGGCGAGAAGCCCGAGACCGCGTCATGACGACGACTCCAAACAGCCCGCATACCCCGTCTCCGCGCCGCTGGCGGTTCGACCGCGGGCGCGTGTGGCGGCTGTCGTTGTTCGCCGTGGCGTTGCTGGTGTTGTGGGGCCTGTTCGCCATCGGCGACACGAGCGGGCTGGTGGATCTTACGCCCGCGCAGCGTTGCCCGCGCACGATCATCTCCAGCATTGACTTCGACTTCCAAGACAAGAACGCCACCGAGGCCGAGCGCGCCCGCGCCGCGGCTTCGGTGGTGCCGGTCTGGCATCGGAGCACCGAGCACTTCACCAACAGTTGGCGGCGCATCGCGCTGCTAGCCGACCGGTTCGTGTTGGGCAACGTCAAGGACGCGGTGGAGCGATGGAACGAAAGCTCGCGTTACGCGCTCAGCGCGGAGGAAGCCGCGGCGTTTGCCCAGTTTGCCAGCGACCAGACGCGGCTGGCGAAGACCGAACGCTTGCTGCGCAAGATCGCCGAGACCGGCATTGTGGCTGACCGACTGGAATTGGAGGCCACCTTCGCGCAAGGCAGCAGCGACGTGATCCTGGCGCCCGACGAAAAACCCGTGAACGCAAAGAATTTTCTGACGCCTTCCCAGGCGTTGCAGCTTTTTGAGAAACAACTGCTCGCGACCATCCCGGAGGCCGCCCCGGCCCACGCCGCTTGGCGACAACTGGCCGCCGACGCGCTGCAGCCCAACATGCGTTTCGACCGTGAGGAAACCCAGCGCCGCCAGCAGGCCGCGCGGCAGGCCGTCCCGCCCGTGTTGCGCCAGATCACCCGCGGGCGTGCCATCCTGTTTCAAGGCCAGCGGGTCACCGAGGAGTCGTTGGAGTTGCTGCGCGCCTACACGAGCGAGCTGAACCGGCTGCGTCCGCCGGAAGCGCGGCGCGGATCATGCGGAGCGCCCGCGGTGCCGCAACGAGGAGCACGCCCGCCTTCACGCCGGCCTCGAG
>JAOACV010000837.1 GCA_026417675.1 Verrucomicrobiia bacterium | reverse complement strand
GTGGCCCATCTGATCGAGTCGCCGCTGGGTGAGGTCTTCATCTGCAACGAATGCGTGGAGCGGGCCAACGACTTGTTGGAAGCCGAACCCAAGCAAAGTTTTGTGGGCCCAAGCCACCTGCCCAAGCCCGCCGAGATCAAACGCGTGCTCGACCAATACGTTGTTGGCCAGGAGGAGGCCAAGAAGTCGCTCGCCGTCGCCGTCCGCAACCATTACAAGCGCATCCAGCAGGACCTTCAGGCGGAGGACGCGGCCGACGCGCGGGCCAAGGGCGCCATCCCGTTGAGGCCGCCCCATCACGACGTCGAGATCGAGAAGAGCAACATCCTGCTCATCGGTCCGACCGGCAGCGGCAAGACGTTGCTGGCCCGGACGCTGGCGCGGATGCTCGATGTGCCGTTCGCCATCGCCGACGCCACGACGCTGACGGAGGCGGGCTACGTCGGCGAGGACGTGGAGAACATCATCCTGCGCCTCCTGCAAAACGCCGACTACAACGTCAAACGCGCCGAGGTCGGGATTGTTTACATAGACGAGATAGACAAGATCGCCCGCAAGAGCGATTCGCCCTCCATCACCCGCGACGTCAGCGGCGAGGGCGTCAAGCAGGCGTTGCTGAAAATCCTCGAAGGCACCGTCTGCAGCGTCCCGCCGCAGGGCGGCCGCAAACATCCGCAGCAGGAATACATCCAGGTCAACACCGAGCACATCCTGTTCATCTGCGGCGGCGCGTTTGTCGGCCTGGACAAGATCGTGCAGCGCCGCCTCGGCAAGCGCGTCATGGGCTTCGGCGCAATGGACGACACGCGCGAGCTGGGTCCGTCCAACGTCCTCGCCCAGATCGAACCGGAGGACCTGTTGAACTACGGCCTGATTCCCGAATTCGTCGGGCGCCTGCCCGTCGTCACCGCGCTTTCGCCGCTCACCGAGGACGAGTTGGTGGCCATTCTCGCCGAGACGCGCAACGCGATGACCAAACAGTTCGCGAAGCTCTTCGCCATGGAAGGCGTGGAGTTGAAGTTCACCGCCGACGCCCTCCGCGCGCTCGCCCAGGCCGCGCTTCGCAAGGGCACCGGCGCCCGCGCCCTCCGCAGCCTGCTGGAAAAGCTCATGTTGGACATCATGTATGAGCTGCCCAGCCGCGACGATGTCGCCGCGGTCACCATTACTCGCGCCGTCGTCGAAGGCAAACGCGCCGCCATCATCCGCAAGAAACTCCGCGGCGAAGCGGCATAATCCCCAGCCGTTCACCGCACGGCCGGCATGTAATGCACCCAGAATCGCCCGCAAGGTGGATCGCGTTCTCCGAACGCGATGATCTCTGCAAGGCAAAAAGAATCGCGTTCTCCGAACGCGATCCACCCGACCGTTCTACTTCAAGGG
>JAOACV010000836.1 GCA_026417675.1 Verrucomicrobiia bacterium | reverse complement strand
CCATTCGGACGATGATCCATCAGGATGGTCAGGTGCATTTTCATGCCGGCGGCGGCATCGTGGCGGACTCGGTGCCGGCGCTGGAATACGAGGAAACCTTGCACAAGACGCGCGGCATGGTGCGGGCGCTGGCGGCGGTCGAAAGCGGAGAGTTCCCAGTGAAAAGCTAGAGGGAGGAAGCATGAGCCTGACAGTCTATCGCGACGGGAAATTCATGTCTGAGGAACGGGCAGCGGTGTCGCCGTTCGACCGCGGGTTGCTCTACGGCGACGGGTTGTTTGAGACGCTGCGCTGTTACGAGGGGAAATTCTTCCGGCTTGACGCGCATGTGGAACGGCTCCGGCGCGGTCTGGAGACGCTGGGCATCACGCCGCCCGCCGCCTTGCAGGAGATTGGGCCCGTGCTGCGGGAGCTGGCTAATCTGAACTACGTTGCCAACGGCGTCGCGCGCATCGTGGTCACGCGCGGGGTGGGGGAGTTTGGTTTGCTAGGCAGGTTCGCCGAGCAACCGATGCTGCTGGCCGCATGCTGGCCGCAGCCGCCCCCGCCGGGCAGACGATATGAAGCCGGCATTCAAGTGATCATCGCGCATCATCGCCTCAGCGGATGCGCCGGGTTAAAAAGCTTGAATTACCTGCCGCAAATCTTGGCGCGCCGCGAAGCGGAAGCTGCGGGCGCGGATGACGCCATCCTGCTCAACACGCACGGTCATGTCGCCGAGGCGACGTCGAGCAACGTCTTCCTGGTGCGCGACCGCGAATTGATTACGCCCGCGCTGGAGGCGGAGATTCTGCCGGGCATCACGCGCGCGGCGGTGTTGGAGTTGGCTCGCGCCGAAAAGCTGCCCGTTGTGGAGCGGGTCGTGCATCAAAACGACCTCTTTCATGCTGACGAGATATTTCTGACCAACAGCGTTGCGGAGGTGACACCTGTAACCCGCCTCGGCGGGCATTGGGTGCATCTAGGCCAGCCGGGGCCGATTACGCGCGAGATGATGCGGGCGTATGGGGCCTTGGTGGGAAGGGAAGCGAAGTAGAAACGCATTTCGTATTGTGTAAGAGCGGCACGCGCAGGCTGCGCATTACGAAATACGAAATAGATGGTTCTCCTCTAGGCCATCAATCGTTCCGCCGCCGCGACCACTTGTTCCACCTCAATTCGCGCCATGCACTCTAACCGGGGCGCATCTTTGCACTGCGGTTTCAAGCACGGGGAGCAGTCGAGCGTGGCGCGCAGGACGATGCTGCTGGAGCCACCGACGGGATAAGGGCCGGTGAGACGCGGATCGGTCGGACCGAAGAGGGCGACGACGGGCGTGCCGACGGCGACGGCAAGGTGCATCGGACCGCTGTCGTTGGAAATCATCAGACGCGCGCGCCGCAGCA
>JAOACV010000835.1 GCA_026417675.1 Verrucomicrobiia bacterium | reverse complement strand
GGCAGCAGTGTCGGGGGGAATGTCGAAACGCTCAACGTGCATGGTGTGTTGCTCGATCTCCTCGACCGTGACGGGTTTGAATGTGCCCGGCCCGACGTGGAGCGTCAGCCGGCGCACGAGAACGCCGCGGCGGTTCAGTTCATCGAACGTTCGCGGCGTGAAGTGCAATCCGGCCGTCGGCGCGGCAATGGCGCCGGGGCGCGCGGCGAAGACGGTTTGGTAGCGTTCACGGTCCGCCGGCTCATCCTGGCCGCCGCGGATGTAAGGCGGCAACGGCGTGTGGCCCAGGCGATCTAGGTCGGCCAGAAGATTGTCGCTGTCGCTGAAACGGACAACAACCTCGCCCTCGGCGCGTTTGGTTTCCATGACCGCGCGCAAAGGCGGGGATTTTGGATCTTGGATCTTGGATCTTGGATTTTCTCCGAAGACGATCTCCGTGCCCTCTCGCAATCGCTTCGCGGGCCGAGCAAGAGCGAGCCAGCGCAGGGGGGAAAGTTCTTCGACCAACAGCAATTCAATCTGGCCGCCGGTGGGTTTGCGACCAAGGAGGCGGGCTGGGATGACCTTGGTGTCGTTGAGCACGAGCAGGTCGCCGGCGCGCAGGCAGACAGGGAGGTCGGCGAAACGCCGGTGCTCGGTCGCGCCGCGCGCGCGGTCAAGCACCAGCATACGCGCGGCATCGCGTTGTGCGAGCGGCTGCTGCGCGATCAGATCGGGCGGCAGCCTGTAGTCGAAGTCGCTGGTTTTCATCAGCCTGCTGAGATTCTTAGCCAGTCGGCGCAAATTTCGCCAGCTTGCGGGTGTCGGCAGACGTGTTTCGGGATGGCACCGACGGTGCTTTCCCCTCCGGGCATGCGAAAAGTGTGTCTGCGCATTCGTTGGAGCGACACTCAACAACGTTGGGTGTCGGAAGAGGTGTCAACCAACAGCCGTGGCAAAGAAAGTTGGGCGCAGCCCGCGTCCTTGCCACGGTCGCGGAAGATCGCGGCTTGCGCCGTGCGCGGCGCACCGACCGTTTATGAAGGAACCTGCAAATGAAACTGATGACATTGAGCCGAATCTGGAGACTGTGGTCGTTGGCCCTGGTCGGCCCGGCAGCCTTGTGCACCGGTCTGGCTGCCGGCGCGGAGGCAGTTGACGCGCCTGCTGCGCTAAAGAAGCCGCAGGTCACGCTCGAACAGCGCGTCGCGTCGCTGGAGGCTTATGTGACCAACAGCGACCCGTCCGCGTCGCTGAAGACCAGGGACGGCAAGGTTCCGGATGGCTTGGCGACGCCCACATCAGCCATGCCGGGGCCGGGCCATAACGGCTGGCAGATGACATGTGCGGCGCTGGTGCTGTTCATGACGCTGCCGGGCTTGGCGCTGTTTTACGGCGGCCTCGTGC
>JAOACV010000834.1 GCA_026417675.1 Verrucomicrobiia bacterium | reverse complement strand
GTCCCGCGGCTTCCGCCAGCCCGGTGCCTTCGGCCGTCCCGCCGGTCATTGCGCCGCCTGCGCTGACGACGAGAACGCAACTGGCGCTGCCCTATCCCGGCCTCGGCATCGCCATCCTGATGGTGCTGGCGGTCGTGGTGTTGCAGGTTCTTTTGGCCGTGCCCGTCGAGATTGTCGGCGCGATCGTTCTGAAGCTCGCGCCGGGCAAGTTGACCCAGCATCCGCTTGTGGTGGGGGCCGTCAACTGCATCTCAATTGGACTGGTGATCGCCGCAGGCATCCTGCTGAATCGCGCGCCGCTGCGGACGATCTTCCCGCTGCGGCCGGTGCGGGTCGCGCTGCTGGGGCCGATCATCCTCCCGACGTTAGGCGCGGGGATTCTGTTGTCGGAGGTGGACAACGCGTTCCGTTGGATTCTGCCGATGCCGGAGTGGCTGATGCGCGCGTTCCACGGTTTGTTTCTGGGCAGCACGTGTTTCTGGGGAACGGTGCTGACCATGGTCGTCGTGGCGCCGGTGACCGAGGAATTGCTGATGCGCGGCCTGATCTTCCGCGGGTTGCTGAACCGATACAACGCCGTCACCGCCGCGCTGGTGTCCGCGTTGTTGTTCGCGCTGCTACATCTCAATCCCTGGCAGTTCATCTCCGCCGCCGCCCTCGGCGTGCTGTTCGCCTGGTGGTTTTGGGAGACACGTTCGCTGGTGCCGTGTCTGGCCGGCCATGCGCTGACCAACGCGATGGTGGTAACCTTCCCGCATTTGCCCGTGAAGATCCCCGGTTTCAACACCCCGCCGCCCGCAGTCGAGTTTCAACCTTGGTGGCTTGACCTGACCGGACTCGTTCTGGCGGCGCTGGGCATCTGGTGGTTTGCGCGCCTTGTCGGAAGGTCTCGTGCGACAGTCGCACGCCGTTGAATTATGAACGCCATGGGTCGTGCATGTTTGTTGATCGGCAGCCTTGCTCTCTGCCTCGCCGGGCTGCGCGATGCGCACGCTGCGGCGCGCCGGCCCGACATCGCCTTTTTCCTCGTCACCGAATCCATCTGTGGCCCCAGCCGCTCGGCAATCATGACGGACAAGTATGGCCACATCCACCGGCGCGACGGGTTGGAAGCCTTACGACCGCGGTCATCGCACGTTTTCGGAACTTCTGCGCGAGGCGGGCTGTCAAACGGCGCTCTCGGCAAGTATCACCTTGGCCAATATCCGCCCGGTTTCGATGACTACAACATTTCCCGCGGTCAGGGCCGTGGCCGGCCCGAAGCCCAGCACACGATGGCCGAGCTCAAAAGGCAACTGGAAGGTCTGCGGCGGGAACTGAAGGATGTTCTGCCATGAACTACATTGACGCCCACGTTCATGTTTGGACGGATGACTTTGAGAAGGATC
>JAOACV010000833.1 GCA_026417675.1 Verrucomicrobiia bacterium | reverse complement strand
CCCGCCAGCGCCGCCGCGCGAGAACAACGGGCCGCGCGGCCGAAGGAGCCGAGCCGCATGAGTGATTGCTGCCACATCCTCGGCACCAAGGTCAGCCTCGTCCAGATTCCCGACGTGGTAGCCGCGCTGGACTCGTGGATCGCGCAGCGTCGCAACTTGGGGCCGGCGGCGTATGTCGTCACCACCAACGTCTATGGAGTGATGATGGCACAACAAACCCCGGCCCACCGTCGCGCGATCAACCGCGCCGACCTCGCCGTCCCCGACGGCATGCCGTTGGTTTGGATCGCTCGCGCGCGCGGCGCCCGTCACATGCAACGGCGCGTCTATGGTCCGGAACTGTTCGAGGCCGCCTGCGAAGCCGGCCGCCGACGCGGCTGGCGGTTCTATTTTTACGGCGGTGCGGAGGGCGTCGCGCAGCGCTTGGCGGCACTAGTGCGCGAGAGATATCCCGGCGTGCAGGTCGTCGGTGCCGAAACCCCGCCCTTCCGTCCGTTGACGCCCGACGAGGACGCCGAGGTCTGCCGGCGCATCAACGCCGCCCGCCCTGACGTTGTGTGGGTCGGCCTCGGCGGCCCGAAACAGGACTTGTGGATGGCCGACCACGCGCCGAAACTGAACGTCCCAGCTCTGATCGGAATCGGCGCGGCCTTCGACTTCTTCCCCGGCCGCGTCAGCCAGGCCCCGCGCTGGATGCGCGAGCATGGTCTGGAATGGCTCTACCGCCTCTGGGCCGAGCCACGCCGCCTCTGGCGGCGCTACCTGATCTACAATCCCTGGTTCGCTTGGCTGCTGCTGTTGGAAACCCTTGGCCTGAAAAAGTTCCCGCGGGAGTGACGCCTCTTGCGCCGGCGAGGCCGCCAGCGAAATCCGCCGAGGCCGCTATCGTCGCGGGATCGAGATGGTCACAGAATACGGCGCGGCGCCGTTCGGCGAGTCGGCGATGCAGTGGGCGAAGCCGTCCGTGGTCGTTTCGAGGGCGGGTGACATCGCGGCTTTTGCGCTCGACGATCATGGCCCGCGTCAAGTCCACCTCCGCAGCCCAATACCTCCAGCGCCTAGGTGTTTGGCGGAGGCGGGCCCAGTGGTTGCTCTTGCAGGTGACCTTGTCGGGCCGGTTCCAGTGTTTGTGCTTGTAGCGCACGTCGTCGCGGGTGAACACAAACACGCCGCTGCCATCCATGAACGCGCGAAACCGCAGCAATTCAGCCGGCACCCCGGCAGTTGCTGTAGCGGCTGCATAAGATGAACAGATCACCCCCGCTGGCGGTGCCGCGACTGCCTCCCACGTTCTCAATCCGCGCCTCGCCTGCGCAGGCGAGGCGACCGGAGCAGTCGGCCGAATTTTCCGAAACGATCGAGTTTCAATCCGCGCCTCGCCTGCGCAGGCGAGGCGACAACACCGCCC
>JAOACV010000832.1 GCA_026417675.1 Verrucomicrobiia bacterium | reverse complement strand
TTATGCAACCTCTGAAAACACAGGGCTTGACACCGTTTCAAACCACTCTGACTCAGGGATCGCAGTTTCGTCTCGCAGCCGCAACCCAGCCGATGATTTTCTGCAAGCCTTCGTGTCATGCTTCAGATGAAATTGAAAAATGGGCCGCGTTCCCGTGCTCGGGATCAACAGCATCAAACAATCGTCCGGCTAGAAGAAAAGCTCAAAATCAAGGACCGGGTGATCGCCGAGGTCACCGAGGAGTTGATGCGCACGAAAAAATGCTCCCCGAGCTGAAAGGCTACTGGGTGCCTCACGACACACGCGACAGGGTCATCGATTTCATCCAACACTGGGCAGGTCGCACCGGGTCTCCACGTTGCGGCTGGTGGCCTGGCTTGGCTTGGCCCGCAGCAAGTATTACGATTGACGGGACCGCTACGGCCAAACCAACGAGATAACCCGGCCGTGCCGCGCAACCACTGGCTGGAACCGTGGGAGAAGCGGGCCATCGTGGACTTTGCCCGGCAATATCCGTTGGAGGGCTACCGACGGTTGACCTTCATGATACTGGATCGCGACGTGGTGGCGGTCAGCCCCTACAGCACCTGCCGGGTGTTGCGGGCGGTGGGCTGGATCGAGCGGTGCTGGCCGAAGCCCGCCCGCAAAGGCTAGGGCTTCGTGCAACCGCTGGTGCCGCACGAGCAGTGGCATGTGGATGTGAGCTACGTCAACCTCTGTGGCACCTTCTACTACTTCAGCAGCGGTTGCGCTGCCAACTCAAGCCCGCAGTGATTGTTATGACATGAAAGCATTTGACAAGAAGCCGACGACGACCAACCTTGAATTGCCATGAGAGGCAAGCTTGCAAGCAAACCAAAGGAGCAAAGCGCGCCCGCAGAACCGAGACGATTATGAAAACCGACCGTAATCCGAAACCTCCGGTGCCATGGAAGAAAATCTTCATCGGCCCCGACGCGACCGACCACGACATCAAAGCCGCTGCGATGGAACTCAACCTCGTGAACGTCGCCAAGGCACTGGCAGAGAAAGCTCACAAGGGCAAATTCGGTAATGACGGCAAGACGCCGCATATTGTCCACGCACGCAGAATGGTGGGCTGGCTGCTCAAGAGCGGTGCCAGTGATCGTGTCATTGCGGCGGCGTGGCTCCATGACATTCTGGGGCGTGGCCGCCTGACGGAAGCAGAGTTGAAGCGGGCGGGCGTCCCGTCGCCTGTGATCGAGGCGGTGGTGGCCCTGTCCAAGCGGCCCGGTGAGAGCTATTACGATTACTTGGCTCGCGTGGAAGCAAATCCAATTGCGCGCCGGGTGAAGATCGCCGACATGATTGACAATGTGGTTGACGAGCCATCTCCACAGGCAAGACGCCGCTACCAGCACGGATTGGCGTGTTTGCTCTCAGACACAATCGCGGCGCTC
>JAOACV010000831.1 GCA_026417675.1 Verrucomicrobiia bacterium | reverse complement strand
GCGCACAACAATGTCGGCCTCGGGCACGATTTCCTGCGCCACATCGAGCGTTGCAAGCTGCTGCTGTTGCTGCTCGACATGGCCGGCACGGACGCGCGCGACCCGCTCGACGACTACAAGCAGTTGCTCAAGGAACTGGAACTCTACGACCCCGACCTCGTCAAACGTCCCCGCCTCATCGTCGCCAATAAAATGGACCAGCCCGCCGCCGCCGAAAACCTCCGGCGCTTCAAGAAACGCTTCCGCCGCAAAGTCATCGAAATCTCCGCGCTGGAGAACCAAGGGCTGGACGAACTGAAGGCCGCAATGCAACAGCAGCGCGCGGGCTAGACGCTGGTTCGCCCGCGGCCCGTCTCTTTATCCGAAACGGTTCGGTTACAAATGGCTGCGTGATTCAAGTTCACCAAGGTGCGCCAATTCACAACCGCCGCCTCGCGCGGCATCTGCATCTTCCCGGCTTTCGTCGTCACCCGCGCCCGCTCGTCATCCAGCTGCGGGCGCGCGGCTCATGCGTGCGATCGCTTCGTCAGTTTTGGCCGCGCACCAGCAGGTCCTCCAGGAGGCGGACGGGGACCCGCGCGCTGACCGTCACGGCGCTGGCTTGCTGCTCGATCTTGACGCTGGAGAGGAGTTCGTCAACGCCTACGGGCAACTTGCCGGCGGCTTGCAAACTGCCGCACAGCAGGTCCAGGGCGCCTCGGAGGAACTTCGCGTCGCGCCGCGCGTCATCGCTCCGTTCCGGCTCCAAACGCACGCAACACCGCGGTCGAGTCGCCGTCCAAGCCGGCGGCCAGCGCGAGCAACTTGTTGTGTTCCTTCAACACCACGTCGGGGACCTTCGGCAGGCTGGCCAGTTGCGTGGTGACGAATCGTGCGAGCGCGCCGTCGTCAGGTGCTGCGAGCGCGAGCCCCGCGCCGGCAACGCCACGGCTTGCCGTCTTCTTTCCGCGGCTGTCGAGCACTTCTGTCACCGCGGCGCGCGAGCCGCCGGCCAGTTGATGCGGTCCGAGCACGGCAACGCACTCGAATGGGTTCTTCGGGTCCGTCAGTGCAAGCACTTCGGCGCCGTGATAGGATTGCGCGCGCCCCGCCGGCGAACGGCGAAACGCCCTGACAAACCCCGCTGTGTCGAACCCGCCACCGGCAAGGATCAGCAACGAACTGGGATTGGCCAGGTCGAAGCAGACAATCAACTCATCCAGATCGTTGCGAAGATCAATCTGCATGGACTTCTTGAAGTTCGCGACAGCCTGCAATCGCTCGGCATTCCAAAACCACTGGCGCAGACCCGTCAGCGCCGGGGCAGTGTGCAACCCGCGCACGTCCACCCACAGCGCGCTCTTGCAGTCCGGCGGCAGCCATTCGAACAAGCTGCGGCCGGCGGATGTCCTTGGCGCAGCGGCGCGACCGGAGTCGCGGCGGG
>JAOACV010000830.1 GCA_026417675.1 Verrucomicrobiia bacterium | reverse complement strand
CTCCGAAGTTGGGCGGGGGAATTTTCCTGCTGACGCGCCGGGAAGGGCCAAAACCGGTTTATGAACGGGTTCAGTGCGAACTGACGCGGAAGGGCATTTTTCACCGGATGAGCATTTCGCCGAGCGAGAAAAAAATCTGCTTCGAGTTCATCACCTTCGAGCGACAGAAGGAAATGAAAAGTGGGGAACCCGGCCACACGCTTTACGTGGCGGACTTCGATGTGTGCGAGCGCGCAATCACCAACCTCAAGCCGTTCGCCAACGAGGCGGGGAAGAAAATTTGGTTTGCCTATCCGCGCTGGATTGAGGGCGAGTCGGCAATCATTTACCACTCCGGCGAAACCGGCAAAAACCAGCTCTACGTGTATCGGTTGGACGACGGCTCAATCAAGCGCGTGTCCACCAACCCGAATGCCGACTACCGGTATCCGCACGGCGAAGCCGCGCCGTGCTGAAAAGACTGTAGCCGTGAGAATCCGTCTTCTCTGTTTCCCGTCCGCAGTCGTGCTTGTTGTCCTGCTCTGCGTTGCGGCAAGCGTCGCCGCTTCGGAGCCGACGCCCCAACTGGCCCCCGGCAGCAAGTTCACCATTGTTTTCCCCGACATGCCGCCCACGTTCTATTGCCTGGACACGGGACAGAAGATTCCCGCGCAGATGACCGTTTTCCTGCCCACCAACTATGATCGCAACCGGAAACATCCGCTCCTGATCTTTCTGGAGGGCGGCAACGGCGGCGGCGATCCGGCCGGCTCGTTCCTTGTTGAGCCGCGCGCGGTATTCGTCGTGCCGGCGGTTCCGCGGCCCGCCTATCTCCAGCCGGTTGTTGACCCCACGTTTGGCACGCGCATCGTCCGCATCGCGGACGACACCGGCCGTCCGATTGCGTGGAGCGGAACCAACGCCAGCGGCGGCGCGTGGGCGCGAATCGCGCGGCATCATTACTCCGACGACCAGCCGTGGAATTCAGACGGCACGCTGCTGGCGCTTCAGAATCTTGGCGGGGCGCCGGGCGACCTTTACCTCGACGGTAACACCTATCAGCCTAGGTTCGCCCGGCCGAAAAACTACGACGTGGGCACCGACCGCTGGCATCCCGGCCGGCAGCATCCGCATGAGCGCATCAACATCAACCGCACGGGCACCCGCCTAGAATGGTTCGATGTCGTCCGCGGCGCGCAGACGCGCTGCTGGGAGCTGCCTTTTCCCGTGGCGCGAGAGCTGGAGATGAATCCGTCCAGCGACGGGCGGTTCGTCCTGCTGTTCGACGCGACGCACATGTTTGTGGTGGACATGGACCCGCAACCGCCCCACGCGCCGTATCCGCACCGGCGCATCGGTCCGCCGGCAAAACACGGGGCCGTGGGCGTCGCGGACGACGGACGTTCCGGCGGCCCGTGGCTGGACTGGGCTTCGATCTCGCCCTCGGGG
>JAOACV010000082.1 GCA_026417675.1 Verrucomicrobiia bacterium | reverse complement strand
GGCTGGCACTTATCGCTGCGAGAAGGCAGCGGAAAGCACATGCGATGTCCTGACAAATCGAGGGATGAGGGATAGGAGTTTTGATTTGGGCCGCCTGTGAGTGCGGTGCTGGTTGGCAGACTGCAGGTCGCACGGGTTGCTTCGTTGCGGTTGCCGTGACCACCGGTGGTCTTGGCGAAACTCTCGCCATCCGTCCGGACAACGCAAGGGCAATAACATCCTGACTTTGTTAGCGGAACTGGCACATGCCAGAGGCGAACCTATAACTCCCTGCCTCCACTTCCAGCACGGCGCAGTCGCCGTCCATGCGCAGAATCTTCACGCCGGGCGCTTTCGCCAGCGGCTTGTCGCTCTCGGTGATCGCATCGGCGCTCTTGGCGGGCACGAGGACGGTGGCGGTGGTGTTCGCCGGGATGGTGACGTCGAGGGTGAGTTTGTCGCCGCTTTTCTTCCACGCGGTCTTGATGCGGCCGCGGATGCTGTCGTAGCGCACGTCGGCGCTGGTCAGCTTGCCGCCGGGCGTCGGGGCGATGACGATCTTCTTGTAGGCGGGGGCGTCGTTGCGGATGCCGCCAATGTTCTCGACCATCCATTGATAGACCGCGCCGAAGCTGTAGTGGGCGAAGCTGTTCATGCCGGGCGTTTGGAACCCTTTTTCCGGCGTCCAGCCGTCCCAACGCTCCCAGATGCTGGTGGCGCCGTGTTTGATGGAGAAGCCCCACGACGGGAACGTATCGTTGTGGATAAGCCGGTAGGCGACGTCGTTGCGGCCGATCTTCGCCAACGCGAGCATCAGGTCCTTGGTGCCGATGAAGCCGGTCGAGAGGTGCCAGTCGCGCGCCTCGATGTTCTCGACGAGATACTTCGCGGCCAGCTTCGCCTTCTCGCCGTCCACCAAGTCGAAGGCAATCGCGAGCACGTAGCAGGTCTGCGTGTCGCCTTTGATGCGACCGTCCCCGGCGACGTAGGCTTTGTTGAACGCGGCCTTGATCTGGTTGAACAGGTCGCGGTATTTGCCGGCGTCGTTGGTCTTGCCGAGCGCGTCGGCGATGCGCGAGAGCAGCTTCGCGCTGTAGGCGAAGTAGGCGGTGTAGATGATGTCTTTCGGCGTGTCGGCGTTGATGCTCAACCAGTCGCCGAAGCAATGATACTTCGCCGGCGGCAACAGCTCCGGCGTGCTGCGGTTCTTGAAGAACTCGACGAACCGGCACATCGCGTCGTAGTGCCGCTCCAGCACGCGTCGGTCGCCATAGACCTCGTAGATCGTCCACGGGCAGATGACGCCCGCGTCGGCCCATGCGGGGCCGCCGTCGGGGCCGGCCACCTTCACCGGCGCGACGCAGGGAAACTGGCCGTCCTCGCGCTGGCTGTCCTGGCAAAGGTCCACGAGCCACTTGTTGAAGAACGCCTGCACGTCAGTGTTGAGCGTGGCGGTGCGGACATAAACCTGCGCGTCGCCGGTCCAGCCGAGCCGCTCGTCGCGCTGCGGGCAATCGGTCGGGATGTCTATGAAGTTCATCCGCTGCGTCCAGTAGATGTTGCTGTGGAGCTGGTTCAACATCTTGTCGGAGCAAACGAACCTGCCCGTCACCGGCGTGTCGCTGCTGAGCGCGAGGCCCACTACCGTGTCGGGCGCGGGCTTCTGTTTCAGGCCGGTGACCTCGACGTATTGGAAACCGTGGAACGTGAACCGCGGCGTCCACGTCTCCCAGCCGCCGCCGCGGCAGATGTAAGTGTCGGTGGCGCGCGCGCTGCGGAGGTTTGTCGTGTAGATCGTGCCGTCGGGATTGAGCCGTTCGGCAAACCGCAGCACGATCTTCTGGCCCGGCGCGCCCTTCACCTTCAGCCGCGCGACGCCGGCGAAGTTCTGGCCCATGTCGAGCACATAGACGCCCTTCTGCGGCTCGGTGATCTTCTTCGCCTTCAACTCCGCGAACACGACCACCGGCGGCCCCGGATGCGCCTCGACCTTGGGCTGCACCTCGCTGCTGCCGACAACGACGGGATCCCACTTGCTGTCGTCGAAACCGGGCGCGTCCCAGCCATCCATCGCAAGCCGCGCGTCGTAGGTTTCGCCCATCAGGAAATCGCTTTCGAGCAACGGCCCCGTCGCCGCCTTCCAGTTCGGCCCCGTGCCGACGACCGCCGTCGAGCCGTCCGCGAACTCGATGTTCAACTGTGCCCGCACGCGCGGCAGCTTGCCATAGTGGTCGCGGTTGTTGCCGTAGCCGACGTAGCCGCTGAACCAGCCGTCCGCGAGCACCGCGCCGAGCGCGTTGTCGCCGGCGCGCACCAGCTTCGTCACGTCGTAGGCACGGTAATAGACACGCTTGGCGTAGTCGGTCCAGCCGGGGTTGAACCAGTCGTCGCTCACGCGCTTGCCGTTGAGATGCACATCAAAGATGCCCAGCCCCGTCGCGTAGAGCGTCGCGCGCGTCACCGGCTTGTCAGCGCGGAAGGTCGTTCGCAGGAACGGCACGGGCGGCAGAAACACCGTTTCCAGCTTCGCCTTGCCCCAAGGCTGCATTCCGTAATCGCCGAGCACGCGCACGGCCGGCAACGCAGCGGTGTCAATCGCGCGGTTGTGCCAATTCGCCCCTGGCGAGCCCAAGGATTTCCAAGAACCATCCGTCACCGCCGTGATCTTTCTGCCGTCCTCCATCGTCACAACGAGCTTCGCGAGCAACCCCGCCGGCCCTTGGAGGGCGTTCTGAACCTGAATGCGCAACTCGTTCGCGCCCGGCTTCACCCGTTGCGTCACATCCAGCAGCCGCGTCTTCTGCCAGCCGTCGCCGCGATGGACCAGTTCCGTGTTCAGCACGATCGTTGTCTTGTCGTCGCCGAGGACCATCAACTCGGCCTTCGCGGTCTTCGCATCGGCCGGCACGTGGAACGCGCCGATGAACAACCGGTGACAGGGCGGCGCGTTCAGCGGCTTGTCCGCGGCGTGCCAAATCCACTTCGCGTCCCCCAGCGGCGCGTCCGACAATGCGGCCTTCCGATGCTTGTCGAACCCGATCCACTCCGCCTTCCAGTCGTCGGCGTTCAGCAATCCCATCGTCCACATCGCCGGCGCGCTCCACTCCGACGCGACGCCATGGCGGTCCCACACCTTCACCTTCCAGAAACAGCGTTGGCCCGACACCAGCGGTTTGCCTGCATAGACGACGCACGTTGTTTCATCGCTGGCGATCCTACCGCTGTCCCACAGATCGCCGGTTTTCTCCGCCAGCGCCGCCTCGCTGCTGGCGACAAACACGCGATAGGCCGTCTGCCTCTGTCCGCGCTCTGGCGATTCGACGATCCAACTCAGCCTTGGCGCCGTCTCGCCGATACCGAGCGGATTGACGCGGTATTCGCAGCGCAGATACTTCGGCGTCAGCCCGACCTGTGGGGCCGACGAAGCCGCGCTTGGAGAAAACACCGCGCCGAGGAAGGCAAAACTGCCGAGCAGCGAAAGGAAGTTGATCATCTTCATAATGGTCTCCAACGAAAACAGAACGGCTCTTGCGTGCCAGAAGCACCCCTTTCAGTCAACAGCGCGTTTTTTCCGCTGGTCTCCCCGGCAGTCTGACAGCTAGCATCCGCTCATGCTGGCAGAAACCGACAAGCGTATCGCGAGGCGGAAATCAGAGTTCCGCCTCATCGGCGTCATCCATCTGCTGCCGCTGCCCGGCGCGCCGCGTTACGCGGGCGGCATGGATGAGATCGTCCGCCGCGCGGTGGCCGACGCGCGCGTGTATGAAAGCGCCGGCTTCGATGCGATTGAGATCGAGAACTACGGCGACTTGCCATTCACCAAGGGGCGCGTCGAGGCGGCGACGGTGGCGGCGATGACGCGCGCCGCGCTGGCAGTGCGGGAGGCGGTCGGTATTCCCATCGGCTTGAACGTCCTGCGCAACGATGCGCTCAGCGCGCTGGCCATCGCGAACGTCGTCGCCGCGCGCTTCATTCGCGTCAACGTCCTGACCGGCGCGATGCTGACCGATCAGGGCGTCATCGAGGGCAACGCCTGCGAAGTCCAGCGGCTGCGCGCGCGACTTTGCCCGCAGGTTGAGATTTTCGCCGACGTGCACGTCAAGCACGCCGCGCCGCTCGCCCCGCTGCCGATCGAGATCGCCGCGCACGATTGTCTGTTGCGCGGCATGGCCGACGCGCTGATCCTCACCGGGCCGGCCACGGGCGCGCCGGTGGATTTGGAGAACCTGCGCCGCGTGCGCACGGCGCTGCCGAAATCCCGCCTGTTCGTCGGCAGCGGGGCGACACCGGAGAACGCGGCCGAGTTGTTTCGCTACGCCAACGGGATCATCGTCGGCACTTACGCCAAGCGCGACGGCCTCACCAACAATCCGGTGGACCCCGCACGGGCGCGGCGCCTGCGCCGGGCGGTGGATCGCGCAGGGTGATCCGCCCCAGCACGCTTGGATGCGCAGCCGAAGCGTCACTTCAGCGGCACAGGCCGGCCCACTTCGACGGAGATGGTGAACTGGATGTGCGTGCCGGCGTCGCTGAAATCGCGGCCGACGATCGTGCGGCGCACCGAGACGGGAGTCAAATGCCCCTTCAGCACCGGCACTGTCACGGCTTTGGAAGGGCCCACAGGGGCCCCGTGTTTAGGCACCACGCTGACGTTGTAGATGTGCCAGCCGGGCGTGGCAGCCACCCTCAGGTCGTAGTCAGGCAGCCCAAACAACGCCGTCGGTCTAATGCGTTGCCGGATGCCGTGGGTCAGATCCTCCACCAACACGCGGCCCACCTCATCCCCGCCGGGGCGGAACTCCACGTAGCCCCTGTCAACGCCGTCCGGCAGCCGGTCAACGACCACCGTGGCGCAGCCCGCCAAGCCCAGCGCCAGAAGCGCGAGCGCCCCGCGCACCACCTGCATGATCTCCATTCCTGAAATACCTGCGAGTCTCAATCACACGGTCTGTAACAAAACACTGATTTCGTCTCAAGAACTTTCGGACGCGCCGGCGCCCCGCGAACGAAAGACTATCGCGTTCGGGAAACGCGGTAGCGTTTGTCAATGGTCAGTTGGGCGCAAGAGATCCAGAAGGGTGCCCAGCGGCGTGAGATGCTCCATGCCGCGCCGCTTTTACCCCACCGACTGACAATCAACGAACATTGGCCCCTCGGCCGGGCCGCGCAACCCGCGCGAACGCTCGACAATTCGCCGGAAACTCCCTACAGTGGCCGCGATGGGAGCGATATCGCCCAGCTTCATCAATGAACTCCGCGGCATCTGCGGCGCGGACGGCGTTATTGCCGATCCGGTGCAGTTGCTCGTCTATGAGTGCGACGCCTACACGTTGGAGAAGCAGGTGCCGGACGTGGTGGTGCTGCCGCGGACCGTCGAGCAGGTTGTGAGCATTGTCCGCCTCTGTGCCGACCGCAAAGTGCCGGTCATCCCCCGCGGCACGGGCACGGGCCTCAGCGGCGCGGTTCTGGCCGTCAACGGCAGCGTGGTCGTCGCCACAACCCGGCTGAATCGGATTCTGGACATTGATTTCCGCAACCGGCGCGCACTAGTCGAGGCGGGTTGCATCAACGCCTGGATCACCAACGCGGTGAAACATCGCGGCCTGATGTTCGCGCCCGATCCGTCCAGCCAGCCCTCCTGCACCATCGGGGGCAACATCGCCTTCAACGCCGGCGGTCCGCACACGCTCAAACACGGCGTGACCACCAACCACGTGCTCGGTTTCGAGATGGTCCTCTCTGACGGGGATCTCGTCTGGCTCGGCGCGCGCCCCGACGGCGGCGAGGACGTCGGCGGCTACGACCTGCGCGGCGTGACGATGGGCGCGGAGGGGATGTTCGGCCTGATCACCCGCGTGCTGGTGCGCCTGGTCAAGGCGCCGCGCGCCTACCGCACCGTGCTGGGCATTTTCAATTCCACCGAGGACGCCAGCCAGGCTGTCAGCGACATCATCGCCGCGGGCATCCTGCCGGGCGCGCTGGAGATGATGGACCAGCCGATCATCCGCGCCGTCGAGGGGGCCAATCATTTCGGCCTGCCGACGGATGCCGCGGCGCTGCTGATTGTGGAGCTGGAAGGCCAAGGCCCCGGCCTCGACCGGCAGTTGGAGCGCGTCCAGGAGATTTTCAGGAAGCGTCTCGCCAGGGAGATGCGGCCCGCCGCCAACGACCAGCAGCGGGCCGACCTGTGGAAATGCCGCAAGCGCGCCTTTGGCGCCATGGGCCGCATCAGCGCCAACTTCATCACGCAGGACGGCGTTGTGCCGCGCACCAAGCTGCCGGAGGCGCTGCGTTACGTTTATGAAGTCAGCCGCCAGGCCGGCTTGCATGTCGGCAACGTCTTCCACGCCGGCGACGGCAACCTGCATCCGCTGATCTTCTACGACGAGCGCATCCCCGGCCAGGCGCAGAAGGCGATGGAGGTCAGCAACGCCATCCTCGCGCGCTGTGTCGAACTCGGCGGCAGCATCACCGGCGAACACGGCATCGGCGTGGAGAAGGTCGCTTCCATGCCGAAGCAGTTCACCGACGACGACCTCGACGCGATGCAGCGCGTGCGCCGCGCGTTCGATCCGGTCACACTGTTCAACCCCGGCAAGATTTTCCCCGACGGCAAACGCCTGCGCGTCCGGCCCGCTGCATGAGTCTCCTCGCCTACAATCCCGACGACATGGTGGTGACCGTCAGGGCGGACACGACGCTGGCGGCGTTGCAAGTTCAGTTAAGGCCGCACGGCCAATGGCTGCCGCTCGACCCGCCCCACGCGGAACGCGCGACCATCGGCGAGATCATCCACAACGACCTGAGCGGGCCTCGGCGCTACGGCTACGGCACGGTGCGCGACCACTTGCTGGCCATCCGGGTCGAACTGGCTGACGGCAGGTTCATCAAGGCCGGCGCGCCCGTCGTGAAGACCGCTGCGGGTTACGACCTCTGCCGGCTGTTTGTCGGCAGCCGCGGCGAACTCGGCACGGTGCGTGAAGCGACATTCAAGGTTCAGCCGGTGCCCGAAGCCGAGGAGGTCGTCGAGGCGCGATTCGGCTCTCTCAAAGACTCTTGCGACTTTGTTGAGAAGGTGGACACGTCCATCCTGACGCCGGTGGTGCTCGACCTGCATAACCTGGTTACCGGCGCGTGGACCGTTGTTGTCGTTTTTGCCGGCGTGCGCGAGGAAGTGGAATGGCAGCGGCAGGAGGCGGCCAAGCTCGCGCCAATGACGGCGTCCAGCCTCGGTCACGAACAGCAGTTCTGGTCCATGCCCGCCGACGTTGGCCCAGTGCGCAAAGTTTCCGTGCTGCCCTCGAAGTTGTTCGACGCGCTCAAAGACCTTTCGGTTTCGTTCGTGGCGCGCGCCGGCAACGGCATCGTTTACTACCGTGGCGGGCCGGAGCCGCCGCAACAGGAATTGCCGACGAAGTTGATGCAACGATTGAAGGATGAGTTCGACCCCCAGCACAAGCTCCCGCGTCCGGCCTGAGCCGTTCCTCGACGAGCGCACGGCGCTGACCTGCATCCACTGTGGCCTCTGCCTCGTGGCGTGCCCCACGTTTCTGGAGACCGGCAACGAGAACTTTTCGCCCCGCGGCCGCATCTACATGATGCGCCAGCTTCAAAGCGGACGCGCTCCGTTGAATGCGTCTTCCGTGCGGCTGCTTGATCTGTGTCTCGGCTGCCGGGGATGCGAGAGCGTCTGCCCCAGCGGCGTGCACTACGGCCAGTTGCTGGAGACATCGCGCGATTACGTCGAACGCAAGTATCACCGTTCCTTGTTCCAGTTCCTGTTGCGCCGCGCGTTCGTCGAACAGGTCTTTCCGTATCCGTGGCGGATGAAACTGGCGCTGCTGCCGCTGAAACTATTGCGGGCGCTGCGGCTGGAGCGTCTGCTGCCGAAATCGTTGCGTGACATCACGGCGCTGGTGCCAACGGGCGGCCCGGCGGTGACAGTTCCTGAATTCTCGCCGGCGGCGACCGTGCAAAAGAAAGGCCGCGTCGGCTTCATGACCGGCTGCGTGCAAAGCGTCCTGTTCAGCCCGACCAACGCCGCCAGTGTGCGCCTGCTCAACCGCGCCGGCTACGACGTCGTGGTGCCGCCCGCCCAGGGTTGTTGTGGCGCGCTCTATTCACACACCGGCCGGCTGGCCAAGGCG
>JAOACV010000829.1 GCA_026417675.1 Verrucomicrobiia bacterium | reverse complement strand
GGTTTGGTGGACATGGCCACGCCGCGGTTTGAGTCGCCCGGCTCGACAGTGTCGCCGGACGAGCGTCGTGAGAGGAAACGGCCCGCCGACCCTCGGCGCGAGGCGTTCTGGTATCGGCGCGTGTTCACGTTGAAGGGGGCACTCCCAGAAGTGGCTCGGCTGAAAATCAACAAGGCGCGCTATGGCACCAAGGTCATTCTCAATGGCCAAGTCGTCGGCGAGCACGGGCCGAACTGGACGCCCGGTTGGTTTGATGTAAGACCGTTCCTGAAAGGCGACGGCGCCCAGAACGAACTGCTCATCCGCGTCGGCGCGTCGCTCGCGCAAGTGCCGCCGCATCTGACCGAGGGCTGGGATTTTGAGAAAAGCCGTTACATCCCCGGCATTTTCGATTCGGTGGAGCTGATTCTGACGGGCGCGCCCTACATCGTCAACGTGCAGACCGTGCCGGACGTGGCGAAGAAATCGGTTCGCGCCGTGATCGAACTCGACCGGGCGGCGACCGGGCCGGTCAAGGGCGTCGTGCGCGAAGCGAAGTCCGGCCGCGGGGTTGGCGGAGCCTCGACGGAAGCGCGCTCGGCGAAAAAAGTCGAGTTGACCATCCCGATCCGCGATCCGCGGCTCTGGTCGCCGGAGGAACCGTTTCTTTACGAGCTGACCCTCAGCACCGGCGCGGACACGACTAAGACGCGCTTCGGGATGCGCTCGTTCCGGTTCGACCCGGAAAAGAAGCTCGCCGTCCTGAACGGCAAACCCTACTTCATGCGCGGCAGCAACGTGACGCTCTACCGGTTCTTCGAGGACAGCGAGCGCGGCAACCTGCCGTGGGACCGCGATTGGGTGCGGCGGCTGCACCAGAAATTCAAGACGATGCACTGGAACTCGCTGCGCTACTGCATCGGCTTCCCGCCGGAGCTTTGGTATGAGATCGCCGACGAGGAAGGCATGCTGATCCAGGACGAGTTCCCGATCTGGTATGGCGGGCGGCCGGATGCGTGGCCGAAGGCGATCACGCAGCAGCACCTCGCGGTCGAGTTCACCGAGTGGATGCGCGAGCGTTGGAACCATCCGTGCGTCGTCATCTGGGACGCGCAGAACGAGAGCAACACGCCGGAGACCGGCAAGGCGATCCAGGCCGTGCGCAAGCTCGACCTGTCCAACCGCCCGTGGGAAAACGGCTGGGCTGAGCCGCAGGCGCCCACCGATTGCGTCGAGGCGCATCCCTACATGCACATTCGCGGCTGGCAGCCGAAAGGGAAGCCGTTCAAGATGAGCGAGTTCGCCGGCATGGACGGCAAGCCGAAGTTGAACAAAGCCCAGCAGGCGCTCGATGTGCCGATCATCATCAACGAATACGGCTGGCTGTGGATCAACCGGGACGGCACGCTACCAACTGTCTCTTATACACATCTGACGCTGCCGACGAGCGA
>JAOACV010000828.1 GCA_026417675.1 Verrucomicrobiia bacterium | reverse complement strand
CGCCACGAACTGCCCGGCGGCGTGCTCTACAAGGTCGTCGGCGCGGACAGCATCGAGACGGTCAACCGTCTGATGGAGCAAGTGCGTTCGTATCGGGTGTAGCGGGCAACCGCGTTACTCCATGATGCGACGGCTTCATCCCGACTCCTCCTTGTAGCACACTGCCCGCTGTTTCATGGAGTCCGCGTTGAGGTAGAGCCGGAAACCCGAACGGCGCGGGCCGGCGTCAATGACGCGGATCACGTCTTCGTATTCCGCGGCGCTCGGGAACAGCGCCGTCAGACGGTTGGGTTCCTTCATGAGTAGCTTTTCGTTGAAGCTATGCCCCTCGCGGCCCGGCATCACCGCCAGATAGAGCATGTCCATCTCCACCAGGTCGTTGAAGAAATGTGTGCCGAGCGAGATGTCGGGCACCAGTCCCTCGTGCATCAACGCCAGTTCGCACATCACCGAGACGGTGTTGATCTCGGTGAACTGCACCGGCACGCCGAGCGCCGGCATGGACGTGCCCCAGCGGCCGGGGCCGAGCAACATGATCGTCTCCGCCTGGCGCGCGCCGGACAGATGGGTGAGTCGCCCGATCAGCCGGGCCACGGAGTAGCGCTTGCCCATGCTGAGCCGGCTATAGACCGACGGCACGACGTAGATCAGACGGTTGATGGCCGTGGCCAGGCTCTGTCCCACGACCGGACCGCGCGACTCGAACACCAACTGTTTTGCATCCATCCGTTCGGGGAACTTCACCCGCTGGCCTTCGACGCCCATCCTGACTTGGAACGGCCGGCACTGAAGCAGGTTGATGCGGTAACGGTTGTGACTCAGGAAGTTCGCCGTGAACTCGATGTCCACCGGATACGCGTAGGCCTCCTGCAACGTCTGCAAAAGCCTCCGCATGTCGTCAGGGAAACTCGTCTCCGACAACAGTCGGTCCAGCGACAACGTCTCCGCCGCCGGTTCGTCGCCGACCGGCTCAAAGAATTTCCGCGTCTGCCGCGGCATCGCCTTCGCCGCCGTTTCAAAATCGCAGGTCGTGAACTGGTTCGCTTGCAAGTCCAGCACGTCCACGTGCCGCTGCGAATATCGCCGCGCGTCTTCGGGTTTGGCTTCAGGCCGTTTCAACGGCGCGTTAAGCGCCACGAGGCGCGCGTAATCGTCGCCGGTACGATCCACCGCCCGCGTGCCCAGCCCGAACACCAGCCGCAACACGCCGGCGTGCGGATCAATGTCCTCCCGCCAGGCGAACGGGTTGAACGAAAAACCCACGCCGGCCACGTGGGGAAAGTATCGCTGGCCATACATCTCGCCCGAGACGCCAAAAACCTCGATGAGGCCGTCGGTGTAGAGGAGCAGCTGATCGCCCGGCGCAAAAGCGATCGTCTCCTCGACAAAAAGCGCAGCATCGGTCACCCCCAGCGGTGGACCGGCGCTGGGA